>JAGREZ010000456.1:0-1120 GCA_020446285.1 Geminicoccaceae bacterium | reverse complement strand
TGTGGCGCAGGAGGTGATCGGCGAGGACGCAGGCCATCATCGCCTCACCCACGGGCACGGCGCGGATGCCGACACAGGGATCGTGCCGCCCCTTCGTCCGTACCTCGATCTCCTCGCCCGCGGTGTTGACGGATCGCCGGGGCGTGAGGATGGAGGAGGTCGGTTTCACCGCGAAGCGGCAGATGACGGGCTGTCCTGTGGAGATTCCGCCGAGAATGCCGCCTGCATGGTTGGAGAGGAAGCGCGGGCCGTCATTGCCGCCCTTGCGGATCTCGTCGGCATTGTCCTCGCCGGCGAGACGGGCGGCATGGAAGCCGGCGCCGATTTCCACGCCCTTGACGGCGTTGATGCTCATCATGGCCCTGGCCAGATCGGCATCGAGCTTGTCATAGACCGGTTCGCCGAGGCCGGCCGGCACGCCCTCCGCCACCACCTCGACCACCGCGCCGACGGAGGATCCGGCCTTGCGCACCCGGTCGAGCTGTTCCCCGAATCGCGTCGCGGCATCGGCATCCGGACACCAGAACGGATTGCGCTCGATCTCCGCGGCATCGAATTTCGCCGGATCGACGACATCCTCGCCGACCTGCACCAGACAGCCCCTGATGGTGATCGATGGTCCGAGAATCTTTCGCGCAATGGCACCGGCCGCCACCCGCATCGCCGTCTCACGCGCCGAGGAGCGTCCACCGCCGCGATAGTCGCGGATGCCGTATTTCATGTCATAGGTGATATCGGCATGGCCGGGACGATAGCTGTCCCTGATCTCGCCATAATCCTTCGACCGCTGGTCCCGGTTGCGGATGAGAAGGCCGATGGGTGTGCCGGTCGTCTTTCCCTCGAACACGCCCGAGAGGATCTCGACCTCGTCGGGCTCCTGCCGCTGCGTGGTGAAGCGCGACTGACCGGGCCGGCGCCGGTCGAGCCAGTGCTGGATGTCATCCTCGCAAAGCGGAAGGAGCGAGGGAACGCCATCGACGACGCAGCCGATGGCCGGCCCATGACTTTCGCCGAAGGTCGTGAAACGGAAGAGTGTACCGAAACTGTTGCCGGCCATGAACGTTCATCGTCCTGATAGGTGATGGTCGAAAATCCGGCCGTTTCAGACGGTTGCGATGTC
>JAGREZ010000057.1:13292-13423 GCA_020446285.1 Geminicoccaceae bacterium | reverse complement strand
ACGATCGAGCCCAATGTCGGGCGCGTGCCCGTTCCCGATCCCCGGCTGGACGAGCTGGCGAAGCTGGCCAAATCGGAAAAGATCATCGCCACCCAGCTCGAGATCAAGGATATCGCCGGTCTGGTGCGCGG
>JAGREZ010000057.1:0-13213 GCA_020446285.1 Geminicoccaceae bacterium | reverse complement strand
TGCTTCGAGGATGACGACATCACCCATGTCGAGGGCTCGATCGATCCGGTGCGGGATGCCGAACTGATCGAGACGGAACTTCTGCTCGCCGATATCGAAAGTCTCGAACGACAAAAGGATGCCCTCGTCAAGCGCGTGCGGGGTCAGGACAAGGAGGCGAAGACGCGTCTTGCCCTCCTCGAGAAGATCCTGCCCGCCATGCAGGAGGGACAGTCGGCGCGCTCGCTGGATCTCACGACCGATGAAGTCGCATCCCTGAGAGCCTTCAATCTCCTGACAGCCAAACCGGTACTGTTCGTCCTGAATGTCGAGGAAGCGGCCGCCGCGGCCGGCAACGGAACGAGCGCGAAAGCCGCAGCATTCGCCGATCGGCTAGGCGCAGGCCATGTCGTCGTGTCGGCAGCCATCGAGGCCGAACTTACCAACCTTCCGTTCGACGACCGGCGCGAATATCTCGCCAGTCTCGATCTCAAGGAGCCCGGACTGAACAGGGTGATCCGCGAGGGCTATGCACTCCTCGAATTGCTGACATTCTTCACGGTGGGCCCCAAGGAGGCACGGGCCTGGACGGTCCGGCGCGGCGCCTCGGCACCCGAAGCCGCCGGCGTGATCCACACCGACTTCCAGCGTGGCTTCATTTGTGCGGAGACCATCGCCTTTGATGACTATATCCGCCTGGGCGGCGAACAGGGCGCAAAGGAAGCCGGGCGAATGCGACTGGAAGGACGCGACTACATCGCGCAGGATGGAGATGTGTTCCACTTCCGCTTCAACGTCTGAGTGAAGAGGGAGATCCGCCATCTCGCGCTTCAAGCGCCATCTGCCGAAAATCCCGATGGCCACGGCACTCGCGCTTGCCTTCTGCGCGATGCTGGTCGTGACACTCGGCACGCTGATCGTCGCAAGCCTGTACACTGCGGGCGAGAATACCCGGCAGTTGCTGACTGCACGCATCAATCTGACGCTGGATTCCATCGAGCGCGGAGTCGTCAACTATCTCCAGCCGGTGGAAAAACGCCTGCGGCTCGTCCGTGACGAGATGCAGCGCGGCCAGCTCGATCCGACGCTCGCCGACAAGGGCACGTCCGAATTCCTGCGCGGAATGCTCGCCGCAGCAGACCAGATCAAGGGTATCGGCGTGGTGGAACGCGGCGTCGGGCTCGTGCACCAGGAACGTGACGGTTCGCCACTCTTTTCTCCGTTCGAGGTAAACAACGGAAGCGAAAGCGGTTTCTTCGACTGGGAGGCCACGGACGACCGGGTGGTGTGGGGACCGCCGACATGGAGTTCCATCGCCAAGACCACGGTCATCAATGCCCGGCTGCGGCTCGATCTCGGCGATGGCAGGCAGAGGCTGGCGCTGGCGGCCATCGAGATCGACACGTTCGCCCGCCAGCTGACGTTGCTGGCGTCGGAAATCGGCCAGCCGGTCTTCGTGCTGCATGGCGGTCGCTGGATCCTTGGCTACAACGGGTTCGAACCGGCGAACGCCGGCCTGTCATCGGAAAAACCACTCGATGAGGTCGACGATGCCAGTGATCCGGTGCTGGCAGCATTCAACAAAGCGATACCGGACCGGCTTTCCGAGATCGCTCCCGGAATCAACGCCACCAGCCGGGCCATCGAGGTGGATGGTGTCCGCCACGCCATCATCAGCCGGCAGGTCAAGGGGTTCACCGACCTCGCCTGGACCATCGGCACGCATATACCGGCCGATGAAGCCGGCGAACAGGTCCGCCGCTTCGTTGGCCTGATCGCACTCAGCCTGATCGTAAGCCTTGCCGCCGTGGTACTGACGTTCTGGATCGGCCGGCGCCTGAGCCAGCCGCTGGTGCACCTTGCCGGATTTGCGAAAAAGGTGGGCAACCTCCAGTTCGAAAGTCTCGAGCCCCTGCCCGCGAGCTCGATCCGCGAGCTGAACACAGCCGCCGAAGCGCTCAACGGCATGACCGCCGCGCTGAAATGGTTCGAAATCTATGTCCCGCGACGGCTCGTACAATATCTGATCCAGAGTCACGGTTCATCTGGCGTTCCCTCGCGCGAACTCGATGTCAGCGTCATGTTTACCGACATTGTCGGTTTCACGCGGCACACCACAGGCAAGAATCCGGCAGAGGTCGCGGCCTTCCTCAATCACCATTTCGGCATTCTCAAGAACTGCATCGAGGCCGAGGGGGGCACCATCGACAAATATATCGGCGACAGCGTGATGGCGTTCTGGGGAGCGCCGGAGATCCAGGAAGACCATGCCGAACGGGCCTGCCGCGCCGCTCTCGCCATTCGCGCGGCACTGGCCGCGACCCCCGACTCTCCGGCGATCCGGATCGGCATCCAGAGCGGACCGACGCTGGTTGGCAATATCGGTGCACCGGGACGCGTCAATTTCACCCTTGTCGGCGATACCGTGAATTTTGCCCAGCGACTCGAACAACTCGGCAAGAACCGGCTGCCGCCGGAAAAGACCACCATCCTCATTTCCGAATCGACAAGACGACGCCTCGATCCCACGGCCTTCACATGCAGGTCGCTGGGCGAAATGCCCATCGCCGGCACCGCAATAACAGCGCTTGTCTATCGTCTGTAAAGCAGTACACCCCGACGATTCGCATCTGCCGGCGGGTTCGAGTGTGACAAGTGCGGCATGGGCTGCACCTGCCCGGCATTTTTTTCCGCCGGGCAGGTGAATTTTGCCCATTCCAGTGGGGCAACACGACCTTCGGGATGCCTGAAACATTCACTCGAGAGCTTGGCACACTCCTTGCTTATTGTTGGGCAGACAGTCGGTTTCCAATTCGGCGGCGAGGAAAACAGCCGCGACAGACCCGAGGGGGAAGAATTGATACGCCTTGTCCTCATGACCCTGATGCTTCTTGTGGCCGCCGCCGGCGGTGCAAACGCATCCGTGCGCATCAAGGACATCGCCGATTTCGAAGGCGTGCGCGATAACATGCTCGTCGGCTACGGCCTCGTTGTCGGCCTGAACGGCACCGGTGATTCCCTGCGCAATGCCATCTTCACGCAGGAAAGCCTCGTCGCCATGCTCGAGCGCCTTGGCGTGAGCACACGCGGTAGCCGCCTGAACACGAAGAATGTCGCTGCCGTGATGGTGACATCGACACTGCCGCCCTTCGCCCGTCAGGGCAGCCGTATCGATGTGAGCGTGAGTGCGATGGGTGATGCAAAATCACTTCTGGGCGGCACTCTCCTCGTGACGCCGCTCGTCGGCGCCGATGGCGAGGTCTATGCGGTAAGCCAGGGTGCTCTGACCATCGGCGGCTATTCCGCCGGTGGCGATGCCGAAAGCGTCACCAAGGGCGTTCCGACATCGGCGAGGATTCCCAATGGTGCCATCGTCGAACGCGAGGTGCAGTTCGCCCTCAACGCGCTCGACTCTGTCAACCTTTCGCTGCGCAATCCCGATTTCACCACGGCAGAACGGATTGCCCGTGCGGTCAATGGACTGCATGGCGAGAAACTTGCCACCGTGACCGATTCCGCGACCGTACGCGTTTCCGTACCGGCGAGGCTGGCGGGCAATGCCGCACGCCTTCTCACCGATATCGAGCAGCTCCGGGTCGAACCGGATCAGCCCGCGCGAATCGTCATCGACGAAAGCGCCGGCATCATCGTCATGGGCGAGAACGTGCGGATCTCGAAGGTCGCCGTCGCCCAGGGCAATCTCACGGTACGCGTCACCGAGCAGCCCGAGATCGTCCAACCTGAACCGTTCTCCACAGGCGATACGGCGGCAGAGCCGAATACCGAGGTGACGGTCGATGAAAACAGCGATGCCAAGCTCGTCGTACTCGACGAGGGGGTCACTATCGAGACGCTGGTCGACGGCCTGAACGCCCTCGGCATCGGCCCGAGAGACATGATCAGCATCATCCAGGCCATTCGCGCTGCAGGCGCGCTGCAGGCCGATATCGAGGTGATGTGAGCCATGGGCAACGACGTGAATCTCAACGCCCTGCGCCCGCTCTCCGGCGACACAGCCAGGACGCGCACGGATGCGAAGCTTCAGGCGACGGCGGAAGAGTTCGAAGCCGTCTTCCTCGCCCAGGTGTTGCGCGGCCTTTCCACGGGCCTCGAAGACAGCGGACCGCTAGCCGGCAATGACGGCGACCCGTTCGCCGACATGCTGCAACAGGAATACGCAAAGCTGATCAGCAAGAGCGGCGGTATCGGACTGGCCGATGCCGTTCTCAAGGAGATGTTGAAGATGCAGGAGCATGAAGGATGAAACCGCTCGAACAGGTAACTGTCGTCATGACCCTCATGCGCCAGCTTCAGGACGTGATCGAAAATGAAACGGAAATCCTGCAGATGATGAAGCTCGACCGGCTGGAAACGCTGCAGGAAGAGAAGGCGGCGCTCGGCGAGGCCTATGAGATCGAGATGTACAACTTGCGTCGCAATCCCGAGATCCTGGGCAGCCTGGATATCGGGATCCGCCGCGATCTGGAACATGCGGTTCTCGACCTGCGTGAGGCCAGCCGCCGCAACACCCATGCCGTCGATGCCGCCCGCACGGTTGTCGACCGGATCGTCCAGCGCCTCGGTCGCAGCATCGGCCGACGCACCATGGCCCCGGCCGGATATGACAGCTCCGGCCAGAGCCAGGTGATCCCGGTAGCCTTCAACCAGAGTATCTGAGGAGGCATTCCATGTCTCTCACCTACACCCTGCAGACCGCGCTCACCGGCCTCAACGCCGCGCAGCGGGCGCTCGGAACGACCGCCAACAATGTTGCCAATGCGAACACCGAGGGTTTCTCCCGCAAGGAGGTTCACCAGGCCACACGGCTGGTCGAGGGTGTGGGATACGGTGTCGATACCGAGGAGTCGACCCGCGTCGTCGACGAATTCCTGACCGTCGAAGTCCGCAAGCAACTCGGCATGCTCGGCAAGAGCGATGCAATCAGCGAGGTTCTGCAGCAGGCGGAAATGCGGGTCTTCGGCCCGCCGGGCGATGGTGACCGAGGTCTCGCCAACAAGTTCGCCGATTTTCTCGCATCGGTCGAACAGGTGGCTACCACGCCGGAGAGTGCCGCCGCGCGCGGATCAATGATCGCCCAGCTCGAGGACATGCTCAACGAGATCGGCACCAACGCCAACGCCATTCAGAACCTTCGCGCGGATACGGACCGGCAGATCAAGCTCGTCGTCGATTCGATCAACAGCGATATCGAGAAACTCGCCGATCTCAACGCCCAGTTCGCCCGCGCCGTCCCCACCGCGGAACTGCTGGACCAGCGCGACAAGGTCCTTCAGGACCTCGCTGGCAAGATCGATATCAGCGTCTTTACCCAGGACAATGACACGATCGCCATCTACACCGCCGGCGGCGAGGCACTTCTTGAATACGGCCCGAAAAAGGTGATCTACACGCCGGCGGCCAGTGTCACCGAAAGCACGCTTTTCCGTTCCATCGAGATCTACGATTATCGCCAGATCGACGAGGCGACGGGTCTGCCCAAGGCCGGCGAGACCGGCTCCGAACTGGTGAGCGCGGGCGTACGCATGGATCTCACGCCGGAACTTGCGGCGGACGCAGTCGCCGATGCAGACCAGCTTGTCGTATCGCCGCTCGAAAACGGCAGGCTGCAGGGACTTCTCGAGGCTCGCGACCGCGATCTCCCCAAGCTCGGCGACCAGCTTTCCGAGATCGCGACCATGCTGCGCTTCAATGTCAACAAGGCGCACAACAATGCCATGCCCTATCCGCTGCCCGGTACACTGAGCGGTACGCGGTCGGGCCTCGCCGATTTCGATGCCGCCGCAGCCGGCGGAACCGCCACCGGAATCGCACGCCTTGCGGTCTTCGCCGCGGATGGCACGAATGCGGCCGATATCTCGCTCGATCTTTCGGTCTATGCGAGCGCTGCCGATCTGGCTGCCGATCTCGATGCGCAGCTGGGCGCAATTGGCACCGCGACCATCACCGCCGACAACAGGCTCGAAATTACGCTCGGCAACGACCCGACAGGCGAGCCCTATGGCATGGCGCTGTCCGAAGGAACGAGCAGCATCGCCTATACCGATGCCGAGGGCCGGGACTGGGATTATGGTTTTGGTCACTTTTTCGGGTTAAACGATCTGGTGGTTCAGGACGGCACGAAAACGACGGAGCTTGCCATCCGAGATGATATCGCCGGAGATCACACACGCCTCGGCCGGGTATTGCTGGATGATGTCGCCGGTGTCCCGGTTGCCGGCGGCGGTGGCGACAATCGCGGCCTGCAGGATCTTGCAGAGGCCCTGCGCAGCCCCTTTGCGACCATCGACCGTGGCGATCTCGCCGGCCGGCCGGCCACGCTGTCGGACTATATCTCCGATGTCGTATCCGGTCATGCCGCCAACACCGCAGAGGCGGAGAACCGTTCATCAGCGACGCGGGCTCTCGCGGATGAACTGCAGCAACGCCAGGCATCGGTATCCGGTGTCAACCTGGATGAGGAACTTTCCCGGCTGATCGTGTTCCAGAGAGCCTATACGGTCTCCGCCCGCGTGATGACCGTCACCAACGAACTGTTCGACGAACTCATGAATGTCGGACGATGAGTGAGGAAATTCCATGTATGGTCGAATAGGCGATTTCGCCCATAATTCCCGCCTCGCCTCCTATACGCAACTGACCCAAGCGAGGATGCGGGATACGCAGCTTGCAATCTCCACCGGCAAATCCGCCCAGACATTTTCCGGGATCGCCGACGATTCCTCGCTGCTCGTGTCGGCCAAGAACGAAAAGGCGATCGCCGACGCGCATGTCGCGCAGAATCTGAACGGCATCGACCGCATGCGTTCCATGGACGGTGCCCTCGACAACATTTCCGGAATGCTCGATCGGATGCGCGGCCTCGTCGTGCAACGGCTTTCGGGCCCGTCAGGCGACGATCTGCCGCTCGATATCGAGGTCGACACGATGCTCGAGGAGATTTCCGGTCAGCTCAACATCAAGCTCGACAATCGCTACCTGTTTTCCGGCAGCCGGACGGATACGCGGCCGATCGAACTGCCCGATGCGGTCAACAATGCGGCCGATCTCGCCGACATCTACCGGGGCGATGATGTCCGTCTATCAATTCGCGCAGATGACGAGGTCGAGATCGACGTTCCGATGACTGCAGCTGAAATCGTTCCGGTTCTCGAGACGCTCGCAGATATAAAAGCGGCGCACATTGCCGGTGACACCGACGGACTGAATGCGGCGCTCGACCAGCTCGACAATCAGCTCGACTCGGTGAGTACCCTGCGCGGTTCTGTCGGCGTGCGCATGGAACGGCTCGAGAGTGTGACCGAGAGCCAGCGTTTCACATCCGAATATCTGGCAGAGATCATTAGCCGCATCGAGGATACCGATCTTCCCGAGGCCATGACGAAGCTCGCTCAGGACCGGACCGCACTCGAAGCCTCCTATCTGACGATTTCACAGATCAGCCAGCTGTCGCTCGCCGATTTCATTCGCTGATCGCGACGGACATTCAGATCCTGTTAACCTGAAGCGGTTACAATGGCGCGCAATGTCTGGGTGAAGCTCAATTCAGGAGAGAGCGTTGACCACGGCCACACTCGATCGTCCCGAGGCATCCGGTGCCATCGGAGCCACCATGTCCGAGCGGACGCAAGCCACGATCCAGTCCCGTTTCGGGCCTGTCGAACTGGACGAGCGCCGCCAGATCCGTTTTGACGGCGGCCTGCCCGGCTTTCCCGAATGCGAGGTCTTCCAGCTCGACCAACCGCCCGGTGTGGAAACCGAACTGTTGCTGTTGCAGGCGGTCGATTCGCCCGAGCTGAGCTTCTTCGTGATGTCGGTGAGCGAACCGTCGAGCATAATCCGCATGGAAGACGTGGCCTCCACCGCACGCGCGCTCGGCATATCAGCGGAAAATCTGTTGCTGCTCCTGATCGTCACTTTCAAGAAGAACGGCGACGGTTTCACCAAGTTCGTCAATCTGCGGGCACCAATCTTCATCGATGTCGCACGCAGGCTCGGCCGCCAGGTAGTTCTGGCCAGCCCGGACTACTCGCTGAAGTTTCAGCTAACCTGAACTCGGACGCGCGCCCCGCATCGCCTCTGCTCAGCACCTGCCGGCTGCCTCACCCGCTGTCGTTACCCGATCAGGTATGGTCAAACACGGCTCTACCTCCTTGTCCCGCCGCATTCTCTGATCGTTCAGGCGTTTCGCTTGAGCGGGAAAGCTTGGTGGAGAAGCCGTGATACAGGTCAGACACCCGATGGAATGTTGGTCGGATCGCGCTGAACCTTGCGCGGTGCGGTCAGTTCCTTCCACTTCGACAGCGCCTTGTGTGGCGCCGAGAAGGCCGGTCGCCTGACGAAGCGTCCACGGCCGGGTTGCGGCTGGCTGTTCTGACCATGCGCCCATACGATGTCACCGCGGCTGAGCGTATAACGCGGCAGCGCCTTCACCTCGATACCCTCGAACACATTGTAATCGATGATCGATTTCTGATTCGACGCCGAAATCGTCTTGGAAAGCGACGGGTCCCAGACGCAGATATCCGCATCCGCGCCCGGAACGATGGCACCCTTGGTCGGATAACAGTTCAGGATCCGTGCAATGTTGCTGGACGTGACGGCGACAAATTCGTTCGGCGTCAGACGGCCCGTTTCAACCCCTTTCGTCCACAGTACCGACATGCGATCCTCAAGCCCGCCGGTGCCGTTGGGAATCATCGGAAAACCCTCCAGCCCCATCTTCTTCTGTTCGGTCGTGAAGGCGGCATGATCGGTTGCCACCACTTGCAGCGAACCGGCCGCAAGACCCGCCCAGAGTCCGTCCTGATGTTCCTTCGAACGAAATGGCGGTGACATCACCCGGCGGGCGGCATGTTCCCAGTCGCGATTGAAATACTCGTTCTCGTCCAGGGTGAGGTGCTGGATGAGCGGTTCTCCATAGACCCGCATGCCCTTCTGTCGCGCCCGGCGGATGGCCTCATGCGCCTGCTCGCAGGAAACATGCACGATATAGAGCGGCACGCCGGCGGCATCGGCGATCATGATCGCCCGGTTCGCCGCCTCGCCTTCCACTTCAGGCGGCCTCGAAAAGGCATGCCCCTCCGGTCCGGTGGTGCCGTTCTCCATGTATTTCTTCTGCAGCTCTGCAACGATATCACCGTTCTCGGCATGGACCAGCGGCAGTGCCCCGAGTTCCGCGCAGCGCCTGAACGACGCGAACATCTCATCATCCTGCACCATCAATGCGCCCTTATACGCCATGAAGTGCTTGAAGGTATTGATGCCGCGCTTCACCACCTCCTCCATCTCGTTGAAGATGGTCTCGTTCCAGTCTGTGATGGCCATGTGGTAGGAAATGTCGACACAGATCTGGTCTCTCGATTTCCGGTCCCAGTCATCGACTGCATTGAGGAGAGATCCGCCCGCACCCGGAAGGCAGAAATCGACGAGCATTGTCGTACCGCCCGACGCCGCCGCAAAAGTGCCGCTCTCGAAGGTCTCGGCGGCGGTCGTGCCCATGAAGGGCATCTCGAGATGGGTATGCGGGTCGATGCCACCCGGAATGACCAGCGCATCGCTGGCGTCCACGGTCTCGTCGCCTTTCAGGTTGTGTCCGATATCCGCGATCTTCCCGCCCTCGATCAGGATATCCGCCCTATAGCTGCGGTCGGCCGTGACGATCGTTCCACCCCTGATGACCTTGCTCATGAACCCTCTCCCGACTTCGCATTGAGAACCGCACTCCGGCAGTATCGCCGGTTTCGCGCGGGCTTTGCAAGGGAGGCCGAACCGGGATCCACGTTCGAAGCTTCACCTGACGGGCATTCCGCGCTACGCATCGTGATGACATTTGTCTCGGGGAGGAACAGATGCATTCCTGCAGCAGGAAAAGGCCGGACGGGCAATGAACGGGGATTTCATCGATGCCCTGATCGCCGCGGCCCATTCGACCATCAGCGATCATGCCGACGAACTGACCAGGCTGGACCAGGCCATCGGCGACGGCGATCACGGAATCAATCTCAAGCGCGGCTTCGATGCCCTTCTGGCGGACAGGGAGGCCATCGCCGGCCTCGGATATCCCGAAGCGCTGCACAAGGCCGGGATGACGCTCGTCATGAAGGTAGGCGGCGCTTCGGGACCGCTCTTCGGCAGCCTGCTCATGGGCATGGCCAAGGCAGCCGGAAGGGGCGAGGATCTCGCCTCGCAGCTCGGCGAAGGCATCGAAATGGTGAAGAAGCGCGGAAAATCGGATGTCGGCGCAAAAACCATGCTCGACCTGCTCGTTCCGGTGCATGAGGCACTCGCGGCCGGGCGCATCGACGACCTTCCGCAAGTGGCCGACGACGCTGTCGTCAGAACCCGCGACATGCAGGCGATGCGCGGCCGAGCATCCTTTCTCGGTGAACGCTCGATCGGCCATGACGATCCGGGCGCGAGTTCCGCCCGACTGCTCGTTCATGCGGTGCACCGGCTGCTGGGCGAGCGGGGGATCCTGTGAGCATCGGCATCGTCATTGTCTCGCACTCCCCGCTGGTGGCCGCAGGCGCGCGCGACATGGTTCTGCAGATGGTGGGAGACGATCTTCGGGTTTCGGCCACCGGCGGCGATCCGGGCGGCGGGCTCGGCACCGATCCCGGAGCCATTCTCGCCGCCATCAAGGAGGTATGGAGCGATGAGGGTGTCGCCATCTTTGTCGATATGGGTGCAGCGGAGATGAACAGCGAAATGGCTATCGAGATGCTCGAACCCGGACGCGGATCCCGTGTCCGCATCGTCGATGCACCGGTGGTCGAAGGTGCCGTCATCGGTGCGACGATGGCTTCGACCGGCGCTTCCCTCGAAGCTGTCATCACCGAAACCACGAGGCGTTTTTCATCGACGGGAACGGTCGATATTGTCCGGGAGACCGAACCGGAAAATGACCGCTGGATCCGCCGCACGGTCACGATCACCCACAGGGTCGGCCTTCATGCGCGGCCGGCAATGGCATTCACGAGACTGGCACAAACATTCGCCGCCGAAATCCGGGTAGCCGGCATACCAGATGACGACCCGGGAAAAGCCGCCACACCGGCAGACGCCAAGAGCATCGTCAGGATCATGGGGCTGAAGCTGAAGACGGGTGCCCGCATCGAGATCGCCGCGACGGGCGAGGATGCCCGTGAAGCCGTGACCGCACTCGCCGGTTTCGTCGAACGCGATTTCGACGAGGGCGGGCATGAGTGAAGAGGGAGGACCCGATCCGCGTACAGACGGGGAACGGACGGTCCGGGGGCGGCCGGCGGCGCCGGGCACAGGTATTGGAACACTGGTTTCGCTCGATGCGCCGACCGTGGGTATCGCCGCTTCCGCTGAAACAATGCCCCCCGAACGCATCCGCGAGGTGCTTGTCGGGGCCATCCGTGATACGGGCGAAGCACTCGCCGCACTCTCGCTGTCCCTCGATCCGCAGGCAGCGGAAATACTCGAATTCCAGACAGCCTTTCTTGCCGATCCTGGTCTGATCGAAGAAATCAATACGGTTCTCGGTACGGCGGACGATCGGCCGCTCGCAGTCTGGTCGAGAGTCATGGAAGCGCAGATACGCCCTGTCGAAGAGGAGGAAGACGAGTATTTCCGGGCCCGGGCGGCCGATCTGAGGGACATGGAACGATCGGTCGCGGACAGGCTCGCCGCCGTCCGAACAGAACGACGAACCATTCCGCACGGCTCGATCCTCTGCGGGGACGACCTGTCGCCCTCGACATTTCTTTCCCTCGACCGCGACAGGCTCGAAGGTATCGCGCTGGCGCGCGGCAGCGCCACAAGCCATGTCGCCATGCTCGCCCGCAGCCGTGGCATTCCCATGGTCGTGGCACTCGCGGAACCTCCTGCCCCGGGCGCGCGCGCGATCGTCGACGGGAGCGGCGGGAACCTCGTCATTCATCCGTCCATATCCACACTTGCCACTTTCGAACGACGCGTCGAGGCTGCAGGGGTCAGTGACGAGATCCTGTTCGCACCCGCCATCCTCCCGTCCGGCGAACGGGTCGGAATTCACATCAATGTCGATGATCCCTCGGCTGTCAGCGAACGCGAATGGCGCGCATGCGACGGCGTCGGGCTCATGCGAAGTGAATTCCTGTTCAGCAGTGACGGATCGCCGCCGGACGAGGAAAGCCAGTATTCCGCCTACCGCTCGATTCTCGAACATCTCGACGGTCGGCCGGCCATCATCCGCACACTCGATGTCGGCGGTGACAAACCGGTCGCGGCCCTCGACCAGCCGGCCGAAAGCAATCCCTTCCTCGGCCTGCGCGGCATTCGCCTCTGCCTTGCGCGACCATCGGTCTTTTCCCTGCAGCTTCGCGCGCTGATGCGGGCGGCGGTGCACGGCGATCTGCGCATCATGCTGCCGATGGTCTGCGTTCAGGAAGAGATCGACCGGACGCGCCGGCTCTGCGACGAACTGCTGACGCAACTGACGGACAGCGGACAGAAGGCACGCCGTCCGCCGATCGGCATCATGATCGAAACACCCGTCGCCGCTCTCGGAGCCCGCACGCTCGATGCGGATTTCTTCTCCATCGGCAGCAACGACCTCATCCAGTACACGATGGCGGCCTCACGCGACGGCGGCACGGGCGTTGCCGAACTGCTCGACCCGACACACCCCGTCATCCTTCGGCTGATCGGAGAGACCGTAGCGGCGGGACGCGAACGCGGCATCGAGGTCGGCCTCTGCGGCGACATGGCCTCGGATCCGGCAGCCACAGAAGCGCTCCTGCGGTGTGGCCTTCGCAAGCTGTCCGTGGCGCCGGCGGCGATCGGCGCCGTCAAGCACCGGATTTCGCAAATCGAGGGAGAAGGAACGTGAAGAAGCTGATCAATGGTGTGGATGATGTGCTCGGCGAATCATTGCGCGGTTTCGCGCGGGCCCATGCGGACATCGTCCGGGCGTCCGAGGATCCCGCCCATGTCACCCGCGCCGGCGTGCCCCGTCCGGGCAAGGTCGCGCTGATCTCGGGCGGCGGCTCCGGCCACGAACCCATGCATGCCGGCCTCGTCGGCATGGGCATGCTCGATGCCGCCTGCCCCGGTACGGTATTCACCTCACCCACACCCGACCAGATGCTCGCCGCGGCACAGGCCGTCGACAGCGGCGCCGGTGTTCTCTTCATCGTCAAGAACTATGAAGGCGATGTCATGAACTTCGACATGGCTGCCGAAATGTACGAAGGCAACCATGCAA
>JAGREZ010000455.1 GCA_020446285.1 Geminicoccaceae bacterium | reverse complement strand
TCTGGACAACGGGCATGAACGAGACCACCACGCGAGCCTCCGACATGGCATGGCGGGGCATTCTGGGGGGTGCGAGACGCAGTTCGCGGCTCGGACCGCGCGCGCTCGTCGATATCGGCTCGAGCAAGCTCTGCTGCTACATAGCACAGCCGCATCTCGGCAACGGCTTCGAGCTGGTCGGCCGGGGCTATCAGGCGGCCGAGGGGTTCAGCGCCGGCAATGTCATCGACATCGACGGTGCGGGCCGTGCCATCGGTGCCGTGCTGCATGAGGCGGAGCGCGCCGCCGGGATCGAGCTTCGCGAGATCGCCATCGCCTGGAGTGGCGGCGCGCCGCGTTCGCATCTGGTTTCGGTCAGCCGGCTGCTTGGCGGGCACGAGCTTCTCGATGACGATATCGACATCATGCTGCGCAACGCCTTCGAGGAAGGCGAGAGTGCCGAGCGGGTGGTCGTCGATGTGCTGCCGGTGGAAATGAGCCTCGATGACGGACGCGTGCTGCGCGACGCAAGGGGTCTCGCCGCCGACGAGGTCAATCTTCTCGCCTGTGTGACGACGGTCGACCGCGCGGCACTCGCCGGTCTCGTCGCCTGTCTCGGGGATTGCCACATCGAGCCCTCCGCACTCGTCACCTCGGGCTATGCGGCCGGCATCGCCTGCCTGACCCAGGAGGAATTCGATCGCGGCTGCCTCGTGCTCGAACTCGGCGGCGGCACCACCAATATCGCCCATTTTCATGGCGGCAGGCTCGTCTATCTCGACCAGATCACCTATGGCGGCGACAATGTGAGCCGCGACATCGCCTATGGGCTCAACACCTCGTCGAGCTATGCCGAACGGCTGAAGAACCTCTACGGCTCGGTGCAGTGGCGCAGTTGCGACGACAACATGCGCATCGAGGTTCCGCTCATCGGCGATCATGTCGAAGCGCCTACCGGCGAGATTCCGAGGACCAGACTGACCATGATCGTGCGGGCGCGGATCGAGGAGATCTTCTCCCTCGTGCAGGGCGGCCTGCGTCAGGCCTGGGGCCTGTTCGAGGAACGGCCGCCGCGCAGCGTCGTGCTGACCGGTGGCGGCGCGCAGATCGAGGGAATGGTCGAGCTTGCCGAGGAGATGTTCGGCCTGCCGGCGCGGATCGGCAAGCCGGATCTCGTGCGCGGGCGCAATGCGGTCGAGGACCAGCCATGCTGCAGTGCCGCCTCCGGCGCACTCGCGCTGATTTCGGGAGACGATGAAGGCTTGCACTGGACCCGCCCGAGCGAAACGCCGGCCCTTGCCCAGGGACTGGCGCGGATCAATCGCTGGTGGCGTCAGAATTTCGTGAACTGAGGAGATTCCGGACCGGCCGATCTGCCCGATGGCCGGACGGTGAATGAAGCGGTGCAACAGGGACCGCTTTCAACAAAGGAGGAGAAGAATGACGATCAACCTGAGCATGCCCGTGACCCACGAGCTGAAGCCGAAGATCACGGTTGTCGGCGTCGGCGGGGCCGGTGGCAATGCCGTCAACAACATGATCACCTCGCATCTCGAGGGGGTCGAGTTCGTCGCCTGCAACACCGACGCGCAGGCGCTCGCCAACTGCCTGACCGAGCGCAAGATCCAGCTCGGCCACACCATCACCCACGGTCTCGGCGCGGGTGCCCGTCCCGAGGTCGGCTCTGCATCCGCCGAGGAGGCGCTCGACGAGATCCTCGACCAGCTGCAGGGCTCCAACATGGTGTTCATCACCGCCGGCATGGGCGGCGGCACCAGGACCGGCGCCGCGCCGATCATCGCCCAGGCTGCCCGCGAGATGGGGGTGCTGACCGTCGGTGTGGTGACAAAGCCCTTTGCCTTCGAAGGGGCCAAGC
>JAGREZ010000056.1:6878-8754 GCA_020446285.1 Geminicoccaceae bacterium | reverse complement strand
GCCGGACTGTTGAGCAGGAGTGCGGCGAGCGGCTGCCGCCAGATCAGATGATCGACCAGATCGTTCGGGCGGTAGGCCTGATCGGCACGGCCATCGCCGTCGAGATCGATCCCGGCATTATCGCTCCAGTAGTTGCCGGTACCGTCCTTCGACCAGTCGAGCCAGCGCGAGCCCACATACTTCACCTGATTGGCATTGCCGATGAAGGCGTTCGACCAGATCTCGTTGCGTTCGGATCCGGCGGTGAAATGAACGCCGATGCCGCAGCCCTCGAAACGGTTGCGGGAAAAGCTGTTCTTGTTGGAATTGTAGATGAAGACGCATTTCTCCGGACCGTCTTCTACCCGGTTTCCGCCAATGGTCGAACTGTTGGCATAGTTCAGCATGATGCCATGGTCGCGATCACCGATCGAGACATTGTCGCGCACCTCGACGAACTTCGAATACATGATGGCATAGCCGATATGGTTGCCGATCGAGAGATTACCGCTGACTTCGCTTCGGTTGGTGTACATGTAGTGCACGGCGAAGCGGAGCTGTTCGAATTTGTTGTCACGGAAGACATTCTTCTTCGAGGTATTGGCGAAGATGCCATCGCGGCCATACCGGAAGGTATTTCCGGCCACCACCGATCCCGGCGAGTTCCAGACATAGACACCGTTGCCGCGCTCGTTCATGCGCAGATCGCGGCGGCCCTCGACGAGATTGTTCTCCACCAGCGCGTCGTCCGCGCCCTCGAGATGAACGCCGATCAGATTGTCCACAATCCGGTTGTCCAGAATCCGTGCCCGATCGGCAGTCTCCTTGACCTTCACGGCCGAATCCATGGTCTCCAGCGAGAGGCCGGAGCCAGTGATCTCAAGCCCGCGCAGGGTGACGTCGGCGGCATGGATGACGATGACCGAGCCCGTGCCGTCGCCCTCTATGCGGCCGTTCGCCAGTGTGAGTGGACGGTCGATGGAAACCGGCCCGCGCCAGGTCTCGCCGTCGAGACCAATGACCGCACCGGCCGGTGCGGCCTCGATCCGTTCGGCGAGCCCGGCCGCCTCCGCCGCCATGGGGCAGACCAGCATCATGGCAAGGAGGATGCGGCCGGACATGGGGTTCAGGCCGCCCGCGGCTCGACGAACATCCGCCCGCGCATCTCCATGTGCAGCGCGTNNGCGTGGCAGAACCACTGGCAGTAGAACCAGTGCACACCGGGGCGATCCGCCGTGAAGGTCACGGACGCGGTCGCCTGCGGCCCCACCTCGAAGGCGAGGCCGTAATTGGCGAGCGTGAAGCCGTGGGTGAGATCGTCGATATCGTCCATGTTGGTGACATAAATTGTCACCTCGTCACCCTGTTTGACCGTGAACTTCTCCAGACTGAAGGTCGGGGCGACGGAGTGCATGTAGACACGCACCTTGTTGCCGTCGCGGATCACGTCCTCGCCCCAGTCGAGATCGACGCCGTCCGCCTCCGCCTGTGCCCGCGCATCCTCCCACATCGGATCGTCACGCTCGTAGATGCTGTTCGGATTGACGATGTCGGTGCGGACGATGATGCAGTCATGCGGCTCGGCGAAGGTCGGCCCGTCATGCACGACCACCGGCTGATCCTGGGTGATGTCGATGAGCTGGTCGTTCTCGGGCTTGAGCGGCCCGACATTGATGTAGCGGTCCTTGGAGAACTTGTTGAGCGACACCAGCCAGCGACCGTCCGCCTCCTTCGTCTCGCCCATCGAGGTATGATTGTGTCCCGGTTGGTAGTGAACATCGGTCTTGGCGATGATCGGATCGACATCCTCGCCGGCGAACTTGCGTCTTGCCAGGTCGATGTTCCACTTGGCCATCTGGCTGTCGAGGAAGAGCGTGGTGTAGGCGTTGCCCTTGCC
>JAGREZ010000056.1:0-6741 GCA_020446285.1 Geminicoccaceae bacterium | reverse complement strand
TTGATGATGACATGCTGGCCGTCGGGAGCTGTGTTGCAGCCATGCGGGCTGTTGGAAACCGGGATGTAGGCGGTCAGCGGCGAGCCCTTGCGGCCATCGAGCACGCGCACGCCGTTGATGACCTCGCCCTCACCCGCGGCGACCGCTTCCTCGATACGCCCGATATTGAAGACGACCGCCCAGTCCTGCTCGCTCGCGGTCATCTCCGCGAGGGTCACGCCCTCCTCGGAATTGTAGCAGGTGGAAAAGGCGTACTTGCCCTGATAGTCGGCATCGCAATTGTCGAGATTGCCGTCGACGATGACCTGCCAGGCGACTTCCATGCTGTCGCCGTCGAGGGCGGTGAAGATCGCGTTGTACTTCTCCGGCTCGTCGAGGATATCGCCGGTGTTGGGAATGGGAACCCGGTGCTCGCCATTGGCGAAGACATAGCCCGTGCGCGGGAATTTCTGCGGGCGCAGGCCGTGGATATCGGAGGCGTTGGGAATCTCGGTGATCCGGTCACACTTCATGATGTCGCAACGCACGCGGGCGACGCGGGTATTGGCCTTGTCGTTCATGAACAGGTAACGGCCGTCATAGGTGCCTTCGGTGAACGACATGTGCGGGTGGTGCAGATCGCCATTGTGATAGACACCCCCGCGCGTGCTGAGAAATTCCCGCGTCTCCGGTGTCATGTTCTGTGTGAGGATCTTGCGGCTTTCGTTGGTCAGCCCCCAGCCGGTGGCGCTGCAACGGTTGAACACCGGAATGCGTGCCAGTTCGCGCATCGACGGGACACCGAGGATGCGAAGTTCGCCGGACTGGCCCGATGACCAGAAACCGTAATAATCATCGAGCTCGCCTGGTGCGGGATTGATACCCTCGGCGGCACTTGCCTGCCGCGCCGACAGGGCGATGCCACCCGTTGCGGCACCGGCGCCGACGAGCATGGCCGCCTTCGCGGAACCGCCGACGAGGTCGCGGCGCTTGATTCTGGTCATTCCTGAACTCCACGTTTTTTGTTCATGATACACCCGGTCTGGGCACGGGATCGGATCCGGCGGCGGCACGGGCATCAAGGCGCGCGCGCCTGAGGCGGGCCTTGACGCACACCGGACACTTCTGGTCATCGACATAGAGAACCTGGCAATGCAGGCAGTAGAGGCACTCGTTGGGGTTGATCTGGCCCTCGGGATGAATGGCCTGGACCATGCACTCATTGGCGCAGGCATGGCAGGGATTGCCGCATTCGCGGTAGCGCTTGAGCCATTCGAACATGCGCAACCGCCCCGGAATGGCGAGTGCCGCGCCGAGCGGGCAGAGATAGCGGCAGTAGAACCGCTCGACGAACAGACCGACGAACAGCAGACCGAGGGCAAAGACGACAAAGGGCCAGTCGCGCGCGAACTTGAGAATGATCGCCGTCTTGAAGGGCTCAACCTCGGCGAGCTTTTCAGCCGTATCGAGCGAATAGAGCGATACCCCGAAAAGGACCAGGAAGATCATGTACTTCACGGGCCAGAGCCGTTCGTGCAGCCCCCAGGGCAACTGCCATTGCGGGATGCGGACGGCCTTGGCCAGCCGGTTGGTCAGTTCCTGCAATGCACCGAACGGACAGAGCCAGCCGCAATAGGCGCCGCGTCCCCAGAAGATCAGCGATGCGGCGACCGCAAACCAGAGCATGAAGATCAGCGGATCCATCAGGAAGTAGTCCCATGAGAACCCGCTCAGCAGCGATCCGGTGAAGGTCATGACATTGACCACCGAAAGCTGCGCATTGGCCCACCAGCCGAGCCAGACGAGGGTGAAGGTCAAAAAGGCGATGCGTCCCCAGAAGACGAGCCGCGCATGACGGGCAATCTGCATCTGGAAGAAGAACCCGCCCGTGAGAATGGCAAGAGCCGTGGCGAGAATGGCGATATCCGCCTGCCGATTTTTCCAGATCGTCTTCCACAGCGGATTGTGGCCGTCATCGCCGAATGCCGCCGCCTCGCCGATCTCGGGCGAACTGTCTGCCTCGACCGGCGCGGGCTCGACCACGCGCAGATAGGAATCGAGCGGTGCATAGTCGAGGTCGAAGGTCAGGAATGCCTTTTCCGTCGGGCCCACCGCGCGATTGACGAGAAGCTGGATGCGCCATGGTTGCGCCGGGTCGAAGCCGCTGTCTGCGGGAATGGTGAACAGATCGAACTCGTCGAGTTCGGGGGCTCCGTCGGCCTGCACCCGGCCGAGGCGCTTGTGCTGGCGGTCGCGGAAGCGGATGGCGATGTCGCCCTGGATGAGCTGGATCCGGTCGAAGATGCCGCCACGGACATAGCCCGACCCCTTGAACGAATAGCGACCGCGTCCGGCAAGCAGGATGGCATTCTCGCCCTCCCTGAGCTTGCGCTGCATGTTGGCGAATTCCGCCTCACCGAGAACGTTGCGACCCACTGTCGGGATGGTGGCGAGCCCGGCATAGAGATCGATGAAGGTCGCCTCGTCGGGACCGTCCTCCGGGAATCCGGCGGCGCGCGGATCCGCATGTTCGGCGAAGGCGCTGTTGATCATCCCCACATCCAGCGACAACCGCCGCAGCGAACCGTCGCCGACCAGATCCAGCCATGACGCCTCGCCGAACACATCGGTGTCGATGGCCTTGCGCGGTCCCTGCGCCGTCTCGCCGCCCTCGACCAGCCCCACCGCGCGGGCGACCTTGATCGCCGAACGGATGATGCTGTCATCGATGACCATGATCGTCACGGTTGCACCCGAAACGATATCGAGCTCGTGGCCCTCGCCGCCGGTCTCGATCTCGCGAGCGATGTCGATGCCACGATAGCCGTCGATCACCTTCTTGATGGATGCTTCGGGGATGCCGACGAGGACAATGGGTTCGTAATGCTTGACCAGGCGCGCGCCGGAAATCCGCCCGTCCGTCCCGAGCCCGACCATGACATGAATGGGCTTGCCCGAATAGCCGATGGCACCGGCGAAGTCGGAATTGAGAAAGGCCCAGCCGACCCTCTCGCCGCCCTCGAGCAGCTCGACGATGGGCGCGCTGTCCATCACCGTACCGAACCCGTCGGCGGCCTCGTTCAGCTCGGCCGGCTCGACCTCGTCGAGAAAGCGTGACAGGGCGAAGTCCGCCGCCTGCAGGGGCGGCGCGAACACAACGAACAGCAGGAACGTCACCAATTTCCACATGTCGTGAAAGGTCGACGAATTGCCGCAACGGAACCTTGACCATGGTCAAGTTGCGCGGGACTGAAGGCGAACATCGTTCGTGCCGACGCAAGCAAGGAATTTTCCATGAAAGCCACGCCCTTCTGGCTCATGCAGGGCTTTCGCCCGTTCTTCGTCGGCGCGGGTGTGTGGGCGGCGCTGGCCATGATTCACTGGTTGCATCTTCTCGCCGGACACGATGCCGGCACCAGCGCGCTCTCTCCCCTCCAGTGGCATCGCCACGAGATGGTCTTTGGCTATGGCGGTGCGGCACTCGGTGGATTTCTGCTCACCGCCATTCCCAACTGGACCGGCCGCCTGCCCGTACGCGGCCTACCGTTGCTCGGACTCTTTTCACTCTGGTGCGCCGGCCGCCTCGCCAATCTCGCAAGCGCCCATCTTGGCGCGACGACCGCCATGCTGATCGACGCGCTCTACTGGGCAACACTGATCGCTACGATCCTGCGCGAGCTGCTCGCCGGCAAGAACCGGCGCAATCTGCCCGTGGCCGGCCTCGTCGCACTCGTCGGCATCGCCTCGACGCTCGATCACACCGGCGTCGAATGGGCGTGGCGGCTGGGTCTCGCCGCGATCCTGACGCTCATCCTTCTCGTCGGTGGCCGGGTCATTCCGAGCTTCACCCGGAACTGGCTGGTCAAACAACAGAGCGAAACCCTGCCGGCCCCCTTTGCCACCTACGACAAGATCGCCCTTGCCGGCGGTGTCGTGGCCCTCCTCACCTGGGTCATCGTACCCGATGAACCGGTGGCGGGCGCCTTTCTGATCGTCGCCAGCCTTCTCCACGCGACGAGGCTCGCCCGCTGGAAAGGCGCACTCACCCTGCGCGAGCCGCTCCTGACCATCCTCCATGTGGGCTATGGCTGGGTGGTACTCGGCCTTTTCCTGACGGGCCTTGCCGTCTTCCTTCCATCGCTGCCGCTCTCGCCCGTCCATGCGCTCACCGCAGGCGGCGTCGCGGTGATGACGGTGGCCGTGATGAGCCGCGCCAGCCTTGGCCACAGCGGCCGTGAACTGCATGCCGGTCCGGCGCTTTCGACGGTCTACGCGCTCATCAATCTCGGCGCCGTCCTGCGCGTGACAGCAGACCTCCTGCCCGTGCGCTACGATCTCTCGATCAACATCGCCGGGGCAATCTGGATCAGTGGATTTCTGCTCTATGTCGCGATCTTCCTGCCCATGTGGCTACGACCGCGACGGGCCGCCAGCGCCCGACAAACAGACATTTCATAGTCACCAATCTGGAATGGCTCCAATCTTCACCGCCCCGATTGGCCTTGCAGGTGCGGACACGAAAGGCGAAACTCCTCCGGACCGTGCCTTGTCGTCTGGTCGGGTGATGACGGAGCCTCTGGAAAGAACTGTCAAACAGGTTGGCCTGAGCCCCGCCGAGTTCGAACTCCTGCGGGGGGTTCCCCTGTTCGCGGGTGTGCGCGAGGTCCAGTGGCCGGCATTGCTTCGTCTCATGAGCATCCGCAGCTATCCGCGGAACCACGTTCTCTTCGTTCAGGGGGAGCCGGCGCATCACCTCTATATCGTGCTCGAGGGCTGGGTGCGGATCTACCGTTCGTTGCCCGAAGGCGACGAGGCGACGGTCAGCCTTTTCACACGCGGGGAAAGCCTCGCCGAGGCGGCGATCTTCGAGGCCGGCGGCTATCCGGTGACAGGCGCCGCGACCGAGGAGTCGCGGCTGCTGCTCATCAGCGGAAGCGGACTTCGCCGTGCACTCGTTGATGATCCACGTTTGATGATGAACATGATGGCAAGCATGGCGTCTAAACTGCAATATCTCGTCAAGCGGCTCGCCCAGCTCTCCCATCGCACGACCAAGCAGCGCGTGGCCGCCTTCCTTCTCTCCCTCGCCGAAAAACAGAACGCCTCGACCATCCGCCTGCCGCTCGACAAGCGGCTCATCGCCGCCCGTCTCGGAATGCAGCCGGAAAGCTTCTCGCGCGCTCTCGCCAAGCTCGCGAATGATGGCGTCCACAAGGAGGGACAGGCCCTGCATCTGACCGACATCGCCCGCCTTCACCGAGTCGTGCAGAACGATTGAAGCGGCGACGGCATCCCGCCATCAGACCTCGATGAACACCCGTCCACCCTCGACGCGGACCGGATAGGTCTTCAGGTCGACACAGACCGGCGCGCCCATGGCCTCGCCATTGGTATAGTCGAAGCGGCCATTGTGCTTGGGACATTCGATGATGTTGTCCATCACCAGCCCGTCGGCGAGATGCACCTTCTCATGCGTGCAGAGGCCATCGGTACAGAAATAGTCGTCGTCGGGCGAGCGGTAGATGGCGAATGTGCGCCCCGCGTGATCGAAGCGGATGACATCCTCTTCCTCGATATCGTCGGCGGCACAGGCATCGATCCACTGGGCCATGAACAGTTCTCCCTTCCTCGTCTCGTTGAAAGCAACGTCGTGTCATCCGGTTCTGCAAGTCGCTACGGCTTGCCCCCGGAATGGCGCCACCGAACGGCCGCACCGGCCCGCATGGCGAACCCCTTCAGATGGTCGCCCGTCTCACCGGCGTGACCCCCTTGAGTAGCTCGACCGATTTCTCCAGTCCTTCCAGACTGTTGAGCATGCCGGCAAGATCGAAATGCGGTGCCATCGACCATCCGCAAGTTTTGACCTCGACACCCGAAACTCCCATGCGCGCGGCATGGTCGAGCAGGTCCGCGAGGGACATGCCGCAGAGACTGTCGGGCACGAAACCGGGCTTCATGCGTAGAACTCCGGTCTGGCGATCATGTCCGGTTCAACCCTGCGTCCCTCCGCCAGCGCCCGCACGCCGGCCTCGGCGATGAGGGCCGCACAATAGCCGTCCCAGCAGTTCGACGCGGTCTCCGGAAAGGTGCCGGTCTCGACAAAGCGCACGAAATCGCCGTTCTGCCGGCGATAGGCGTCGGCATAGCGGCTGCGCCAGTCCATGTCGTAACCCGTGCTGCTGGCGAGCCGCGCATCGGTGGTGGTGTAGGTCACATTGTTCATGCGCATGCTGCCCGTCTCGCCCACCAGTTCGGCACGCACATCGTAGCCGTAGGCCGCATTGTTGTTCACCTCGATCGTCACGAGCTGCTGGTCCACGGTCTCGAGCACCATCACCACGGGTGCCACCACCGCATCCGAACGGCGCGGCTGGAAAGCCGAGATCGAGGCATATTCGGTGCCGAGCACATGCCGGACCACGTCGAATTCGTGCGGTGCCGAATTGGTGATCGCCATCGCTCCCGTGAATTCGGCATTGGGTGTTTCGACGTTGCGGTGGAAGTTGTGCATCAGCAGTGCCCGTCCGAGCCGGCCTTCGGCGAGCGCCGTCTTCATCTCGCCGTAGGACCGATCATAGCGGCGCATGAAGCCGACCTGCACGAAGCGGCCGCCCACCGCCATTTCCGCTTCCATGACCGCAAGGCATTCGACCGCAGACTGCGAGAGCGGCTTTTCGCACATCACCTTCTTGCCGGCGGCGATACAGGCCTTCGACAGCGGTGCATGGGTGAAATCAGGGCTGGCCACGACCAGCGCATCGA
>JAGREZ010000454.1:646-9207 GCA_020446285.1 Geminicoccaceae bacterium | reverse complement strand
TCCTCTTCTGTGCGCCGGCTTCGAGGTGCGGCAGGAAGGCCGCGCATACCCGCGCCGGACCGAGAACATTGACGTCCAGTACCTCATGCCAGCTTGCGTCATCGAATGTCTGGAGGCCCGTGCCGCGTTCGCCGAAGATGCCGGCATTGTTGACCAGGACGTCGATCGCCCGGCCTTCCAGGCCACGCGCCGCCGCCTCGATCGAGCTGCGATCGGCAACATCCATGGTCACGGACTCTGTCGCATAGATGGACGGGCCGTTTCGGGAAGCGGCGAGTACCTCATAGCCTTCGCGGACGAACAGTTCTGCAAGCTTGCGGCCAATACCGCGGCCGGTACCGGTGATGAGGATGGTCGGCATCGAGGAACTCCGGGATGGACAACAGGAACAGGTGGCGGATTGCTAGCAAAAACGGCGTATAAAACGAAGGCCCGGATTTGCCAGAAAACACGATCCGCCGCAGGTCGATCCGCTTCAGTGCAGCCTTGCCGTTCGATGCCTGTCGAGAGACGCCCAGAGCACATCCGGCCCTTCCGCGTCCACCCGCGCCGCCCAGTAGATGAGACGTTGTGCCAGCGCTTCGAGCAGATCGACCGGATCGACGTCGGCAACACCGGCGTCGCGCAGTCCGATTCCCAGAGTCTGGGATGCGACCGGCACATCCAGCGCGAGCCCGATCGCACCGCCTTCGCCGGTATCATCGCCGATGACGTCGATGCCGCAAAGCGGACGTCCGTCGATCATCACGGTTGCGGGCGATTCGCAATGCAGGCGTACGGTCGAGGGAAGAGCGGCAGAAACGGTGTCGGCGAGTGCCGCGACCATGAGATCGATCGCCGCCGCCGAGGTTTCGCCTGTTTCGAGATGGACGGCAAAGACACAATCGAGACGAAGGCCGCTCTCGCGCCAGAGCACGAGGCCGTCCACCATTTCCCCGTGCGGCAGAATGTCGGCGCAGGCGATCTCCCGGGGATTCTCCGTCCCCGGAAGGATGACGAGCTGAAAGGCCGGTGGCAAACTGGCTTGGCGCATGGGCGGTCTGCCAAAACAGGAGGTGAAACAGTTTCGAAAGTCGAAAAGGAGAGTTTTCAACTGTACTTTCTACCTATAGGAGATGCACGCAGGGCGCAACCTGAATGCGGGTCACTTCGCGTATTCCGAGCGTATCCCGACGCAACGGTGCCGGCGTCCGGAATCTCGACCGGTATATCGAAAGGAGACGGCGCGTGAGGCGTCGGGCGCGTCCTGCGGCCGGAATCTGTCACGCCAGTCTCTACCGGTTCGACCAGCCGGAAGAGAGCTACTGGGAGGCTACGGGCGGGCCACGTCCGGTGGGGTGCGATCCGCTCGGGCGTGATGTTGCGTGCGAGGTCGCGATCATCGGCGGCGGATATACGGGGCTGTCCGCCGCACTGCATCTCACACGCGATCACGGCCTGTCGGCGGTCGTGCTCGAAGCCGGACATATCGGCTGGGGCGCCTCGGGTCGCAATGGCGGTTTTGTCTGTCTCGGCGGCCTCAAGCTCGGCTATGCACAGGTGCTGAACGCCTTCGGCCGCAAGGCGCTTCGAACATTGTTCGACCAGCAGAAGGGCGCGATCGCTCTCGTTGCCGAGCTCGCGGATATCTATCGCATCGACATGAAACGTTCGGGCGATGGCGAATATGTCCTCGCGCACAACCGTACCGCACGGCGGCAACTCGCGCGGGAAGCGGCATGGGTGGTGGAGCATCTCGGCGAACGCTGGCAAATGCTTGCCCGAGAGGAGGTCGAGGAGACCGTCTGTCGGGCGAACGGGATGTATGGTGCCCTGTTCGTGCCGCATGGTTTCGGGATCCATCCGCTTCGCTATGTCCGCGGCCTCGCACGGGCGGCCATCGAGGAGGGCGCGCGAATCCATCAGCACAGCAGGGTGGCGGCATGGCAGCGATGCGACGACGGATTTCTCCTGTCGACACCGGGGGGAACGGTGCGCGCACGGCGCCTGATCATCGCCACCAACGGTTTCTATGAGGAAGGGCTTCACCCGAAACTGGACGGAACGCTGCTGCCGGCCCTTTCCTCGATCATCGTCACGAGACCGCTGTCTCCCGCCGAACGTGAAGCACAGGGCTGGACGAAGCCGGCACTGGTGGCGGACAGCCGCACGCTCCTCTTCTACACGAGACTTCTCCCCGACGGACGCTTCCTCTTTGGATCACGCGGCGGTGTCAGTTCCACGCCGGATGCTGCGGCGAGGCAGGTCGAGTGGATGAAGGGGCGTCTCGGCGAACGATTTCCGGCATGGAAGGATGTCGGGATCGACCACGCCTGGCGCGGGCTCGTCTGTCTTGCGCGGGACCGAACCGCCCATCTGGCGGCCCTCGACGATGATGGCAGGATCGTGACCGCACTCGGCTATCACGGCAATGGCGTGGCGATGGGAACCTTTCTCGGGCAGGCGGCTGCCGATCTGGTCGCCACGGGAACGACGAGACGACCGATTGCCGGCTTCATGCGCTGCCCGCCGCCGCGCTTCGCCTTGCCCGCGTTTCGCCTGCCGATGCTGCGCGCAGCCTATCTCGCCCATGGAATGAGGGATGAGTGGCTGCCGTGAGGAACTGTCTTCGGGGGTGGGGGCGGGTCAGGCTTCCGGACCGTCGCGCTCGATCGGCATGTCTTCCCAGCGCCTGCCGGCGGCGAGGATGCAGCCGGTGCCTTCGGGCGATACGGAGAGGATCGTCCAGCTTTCCTTGTCCTTCGACGCGAAGACCTGAAGCACATTGCCGTTGGACTGCATGCCGAGCGAGACCGGAGCTTCCTCGTAGCGGTTGCCGAGCTGGCGCGCGATTTCCTTGTAGTCATGGCAGGGAATGGCGGGTTGAACCGTCGGCACCTGGGCAAGCGACGCCGGGCCGGCGATCATTGTGCCCAGAAACGTCAAAGCGAGCATCCTGCCCAACATGGCCCGAACTCCGGCTGGTGACACGACCGCGTCCGCGTGTCTTCATGCCATCACAGCAGATCGAAGTTAGAAAAACGTTAACAGCGTGTTGACGAGCGGATTTTCGGCCAGACCGCGCATCCTGCGGTCCTTGTCGAAGGCTTGTCGAAGGTAAGTGAAAGGGAGTTCCAGCCTCATGACAGATACAGCTTTGCTCGAAGCCAGCGCCGTCGAACTGCATGCCCGGTTCAGGAAGCGAAGTCTCTCGCCCGTCGAGGCGACACGCGCCTGCCTCGATGCCGCCGAGGCGACGAACGACCGGTTCGGCGGGTTCTGCCTGATCGATGCCGAGCGGGCGCTCGATGCTGCAAGGCAATCGGAGGCCCGCTACGCACGGGGAGAACCGCTCGGGCCGGTCGACGGGATCGCCGGTACCATCAAGGATCTGGTCACCGCCGGGGGATGGCCGACGCTGCGCGGCAGTCTCACCACGGGCGAGGGCACTGCCGAATCCGAGGATGCGCCGGCAGTGGCGGCGCTTCGCCGCGCCGGCATGGTATTCCTCGGCAAGACCACGACGCCGGAATTCGGCTGGAAGGCACTCACCGACAATCCGCGTGGCGATGTGGCACGCAATCCCCACGACGAGCGGATGACCGCCGGCGGAAGCAGCGGCGGTGCGGCCGTGGCGGCGGCGCTCGGCGCGGGGGTCATGCATATCGGCACCGATGGCGGCGGGTCGATCCGCATTCCCGCGGCCTTGTGCGGAACGGTCGGCCTCAAGCCGACATTCGGCTGTGTTCCGGCCTTCCCGCCAAGCCCGTTCGGCACGGTCTCGCATCTCGGCCCCATGACCCGGACCGTCGTCGATGCGGCTCTGATGCTCGATGCGATGGCCGTGACCGATCTGCGTGACTGGCACGGCCTGCCGCAATCACCGACGCCGTTCGCTTCCATGCTCGATGGCGGCATCGCCGGTTTGCGGGTGGCGGTGAGCCCGGATCTCGGGTTTGTCGATGTTCATCCCGGGGTCCTGGAGCGTTTCGAGAATGCGGTATCCGTGTTCGGGGAGCTGGGGGCGAGGATCGAGCGGGTGACGCCGCCCGTAGGCCGGCCGCTCGGGCTGTTCAACAGGCACTGGTACAGCGGAGCTGCCAATCTCCTCGAGACGATTCCCTCCGGTTTTCATGAACGGATCGATCCGGGACTGCGCGAGGTGGCTTCGGCCGGTGCCGCCTTTTCGGCGAGCGAACAGAGACACGCCCATCTCGAGCGTGCGAAATTCGCGACGGCGATGCAGCTTTTCTTCGCCGATTTCGATCTTCTGCTTACCCCGACCGTTTCGCTTCCCGCATTCGAGGCGGGGCACGAGGTGCCACCGGGCAGTCGCATGAAGCGCTGGATCGAGTGGGCCGGTTTCAGCTATCCGTTCAATCTCACCCAGCAGCCGGCGATGACGGTGCCGGCGGGGCTCACGAGCGACGGATTGCCGGCGGGTCTGCAGATCGTCTCGCGCAAATATGCCGAGGGCATGATCCTGCGCGCTGCCGCGGCGTTCGAACGCGCCTGTCCGTGGCCGAGGCTGGCGCCGGCGGCAGGCAGCTGATCCGCCCGGCGAACTCCGGGGTCAGTCCTCGTCGGCGCCGCGAACGGGCAGGGCCGTCTCGAACTTGATCTCGCGCAGCGTGAAACTCGACTTGAGATGCTGGACGCCGGGGATGCGGAAGAGATGGTCGGTGAGCAGGCGATCATAGTCGCGCACGCTTCTGACATGAATCTTGAGGATGAAATCCGCATCCCCGGTGAGCGCGTAACATTCGAGAACCTCCGGGAGCGAGCCGACGACCCGCTCGAAATTCTGGTACATTTCCCGATTGTGCTTCTCGATGGTCACCTGGGCGAAAACGCATTCGCCAATGCCGACGGCTTCGGGGTCCAGCAGCGCCGCATAGCGGCGGATGACGCCGCTTTCCTCCATGTCCCTGACCCGCCGCCAGACCGGCGAGGGTGAGGCACCGACACGTTCGGCAAGCTCCTGATTGGTGAGCCGGCCGTTCCTCTGCAATTCGACCAGTATCTTGCGGCGCAAGACATCGTCCAGTGGATCAGTCATCGAGAATGATCTCCATTCATTTTTCCACTTCCGGGAAAGATCCTTGCTCGAATCGCTGCAGTCAACCCGGACTTAGACAATTCATTTCGCCTGCTCCTCCATAAGATAGGAGATGCCAACGCTTTTCAGTCACGATCAGGGGTCAGCTCATGCTTGCCACCGGATTCTCTGTAGATGAAGACTATCGCCTGAATGACGCATTTACGCGCGAGCGCGGCGCGGTCTATCTCACCGGCATTCAGACCTTCGTTCGCCTGGCCCTCATGCAACGCCGTCTCGACGCGGCGAACGGTCTGGACACGGCCGGCTTCATCACCGGCTATCGGGGATCGCCGGTTGCCGGTCTCGATCTGGCGATGGAACGGGCGAAGCCGATGCTGGAGCGTTCGCATATCCGTTTCCAGCCGGGTCTGAACGAAGCCCTCGCAGCGACCGCCGTCCTCGGCTCGCAACAGGTCGAGGCGGAAGGCACGGCACGGCACGACGGCGTCTTCTCCTTCTGGTACGGCAAGGGGCCGGGGATCGACTGGGCCGGCGATGCGATCAAGCACGGCAATGCCTATGGCAGCTCGCCGCATGGCGGCGTTCTGGTCATTGCCGGCGACGATCACGGCGCCGTCTCCTCGACCATGTCGCATCAGAGCGAACAGGCGCTGCAGGCCTGGTATCTGCCCGTGCTGCACCCTGCAACGATCGATGAGTATCTCGAACTGGGCTTGTATGGCATCGCACTGTCCCGCTTCAGCGGTGCATGGGTCGGGATCAAGGCGATCAGCGAGACGGTGGAAAGCGCCCGTCGGGTGATGCTGCCATCAGCACTGCCCGACTTCCGCTCACCGGCGGATTTCCACATGCCGCCGGGCGGCTTGCATTTTCGCTGGAACGATCCGCCGAGTGTCGCGATCGAGGCGCGCATGCAGACCAAGATCGAGGCGGCGGAGGCGTTCGCCCGGGCCAATCCGGTCGACCGGCTCATCACCGCCCCCGGACATGCGCGTCTTGCGATCGTCACGGTCGGCAAGGCGCATCTGGATCTCATGGAAGCCTTCCGTCGGCTCGGCTTCGCCACGCCCGCCGAAATCGAGGCGCTCGGTGTGCGGATCTGCAAGATCGCCCAGACATGGCCCATCGAACGCGAAGGGCTCATGCGGGTCGCCGATGGGGCCCGGACGCTGCTGGTGGTCGAGGAAAAGCGGCCCTTCGTCGAGGATCAGGTCAGGAACCTGCTCTATGGCATGGAGGCTTCGAGACGTCCTTCGGTCATCGGCAAGACCGACGAGGCAGGGGCGCCGCTTCTTCCCTCCTTCGGCGAACTGCGTCCGGGGATGCTGATGCCGGTGCTCGCCCGTCAGCTCCGCATCCTTTTCCCGCATATCCGGCTCACGCTCGCGGAGCACGCCGAACCCGCACCGTCCGATGCGGCCGGTTCGCTGCGCCGCGTGCCGCATTTCTGTTCCGGCTGTCCGCATAACAGCTCCACCGTGCTGCCCGCGGGTTCGAAGGCGTTCGGCGGTATCGGCTGTCACATCATGGCGACCTGGATGGGGCGCTCGACCCGTGGCGTCACCCAGATGGGCGGCGAGGGCAGCAACTGGACCGGCCTCGCTCCCTTCGTCGAGCGCAAGCACATGTTCCAGAATCTGGGTGATGGCACCTACTTCCATTCGGGTTCGCTCGGCATTCGCGCCGCGCTCGCGGCGGGTACCCGCATCACGTTCAAGATCCTCTTCAATGACGCCGTTGCCATGACCGGCGGGCAGAAACATGACGGTCCTCTCGATCCGGCAAGGATCACCCGTCAGGTCCATGAGGAAGGCGTGCGGCGCATCGCCGTCGTGAGCGACGATCCCGGCCGTTACGACAGGGCGATGGCATGGGCACCCGGCGTGACCATCCATCATCGCCACGAACTGGAGCGGGTTCAGGAAGAGCTTGCGGGCCATGACGGCGTTTCCGTGCTGGTATACGACCAGACCTGCGCCGCCGAGAAGCGCCGCCGGCGCAGAAAGGGCACCTTCGCCGATCCGCCCCGCCGGGTGATGATCAACAGTCTCGTCTGCGAGGCCTGCGGCGATTGCTCGAAGGTATCCAACTGCCTGTCCGTGCAGCCCGTGCGGACCGAATTCGGCATCAGGCGGACGATCGACCAGTCATCCTGCAACAAGGACTTCTCCTGCCGGGACGGGTTCTGCCCGAGCTTCGTGACCATCGAGGGTGGCAGGTTGCGCAAGGGCCGGGGGCTCGATGGCGCCATGATCGACGAGCGGCTCGCGCGCATTCCGCACCCGCGCCTCCCGGCGATCGAGCAGGTTCATGAAATCCTCGTGACGGGTATTGGCGGGACCGGCGTACTGACCGTCGGCGCGGTCATCGGCATGGCAGCACATCTTGAAAGCCGGCCCGTGAGTGTCCTCGATTTCACCGGGCTGGCGCAGAAGGGCGGGGCGGTGCTGAGCCATGTCCGCCTTGCATCGTCGATGGAGCATCTGCACCAGGGGCGGATCGAGCCGGGCGAGGCCGATGCGCTGATAGCCTGCGATCTCGTCACCGCCGCCGACGGACCGGCACTCTCCACCCTGCGACGTGATCACACCCGTATCGTCTGCAATCTCGATACGAGTGCCACGGCCGGCATGATCGGCGATCCCTCCTACCGCATCGATGTCGACAGGCTCGTCGCAACGCTGAAGCGGCGCGCCGGTTCATCTCCCGTCGACTCCCTCGATGCGCAGAAGCTGGCACTCGCGGCCACGGGCGATGCCATCGGCGCGAACATGCTGCTGCTGGGCTTCGCCTACCAGAAGGGATTGGTGCCGCTATCGCAGCGGGCGATGGAACGCGCCATCGAGCTCAATGGCGTCGCTGTCGAGGACAATCTGCGCAATTTCGCCTTCGGCCGGCTCGCGGCACATGATCCGGACTGGCTGCGCGGCGTGATCGACGGCGATGTCAAAGAACCCGAAACGCTCGATGCACTGCTCGAACACCGGATGGCGCATCTCGAACGCTATCAGGACCGGGCTTGCGCCGAACATTATGCGGCATTCGTCCGGTCGATGGCGGCAAGGGACGAAACGCTCGGCCTCGCGGTTGCGCGCCAGCTGTTTCGTCTGATGGCGCACAAGGATGAATATGAGGTGGCACGCCTCTTTACCGACGGGCGATTCCATGCCGAGGTGGAGGCGGCTTTCGAAGGCGACTGGCGCATCCGCTATCACATGGCTCCGCCGGCACTCGCCTTCCTCAGGGACGCAAGGGGCCGGCCACGCAAACTCGCCTTTGGCTCGTGGTTCGCCATGCCCCTGCGCATCCTCGCCGCTCTCGGCCGGCTGCGCGGAACATTCCTCGATCCGTTCAAGGGTTCGAAGGAACGCAAGGCGGCGCAACGCCTGCTCGCCGAATATCGCACGACGCTCACAGACCTCGTTGCGCGTGACGATATCGGCAGAGCACGCGAATTCGCCGACCTGCCCGACATGATCCGTGGTTTCGGCCATGTTCGCGAGGCCGGCATCGCCCGCTA
>JAGREZ010000454.1:0-594 GCA_020446285.1 Geminicoccaceae bacterium | reverse complement strand
TTCGCGATCGCCGCCGAGTGAAAGGCCGAAAGGCGACGGCACGCCCTTTTGTGCAGAGCGGACTTTGCCTCCGTGTCCGGCTGCGCCTATGATCGATCACCAGTTCAGCTCGACGGGGAGGAGAGAAACATGCTGATCGGAATCGATCCCATCCTGAATGGTGATGTGCTGCAGGTGCTGTGCGACATGGGGCATGGCGACACGATCTGCATCGCGGATGCCAATTTTCCCGGACGCGAGACGGCGCGGCGGGCGAATGTCCCCTGGGCACATCTGGATTGCGATCTCCCGCGCGCCATGCGCGCCGTCCTGTCCGTCATGCCGCTCGACAGCTTTGTCGAGGAAGCCGTTCACCGGATGGAGGATGGCGATGATCCGCAAGGGCTGAACGAGGCACATCGCGATGTGAAGGCCGTGATGGAAGAAGTTTCCGGAACACGCTGGAAACTTGGAGGAATCGAGCGTTTTGCCTTTTATGAAGAAGCCTTGAACTGTTCGCTCGTGATCTCCACCCAGGAACGCCGCGGCTATGCCTGTTTCATTCTGAAGAAGGGCGTTCTCGACCCCGGCGGTGCGGTGATCTGATCAGCCGGA
>JAGREZ010000453.1 GCA_020446285.1 Geminicoccaceae bacterium | reverse complement strand
GGCCAGATCACCGGCTGCGAGGGCTATGTCGAGAGTGCTGCGATGGGACTGATGGCCGGCCTTTTCGCCGCAGCCGAATGGCATGGGCGGGATCTGGCCCCGCCTCCGGCCGATTGTGCCCACGGCGCGATCCTTGCCCATGTCACCGGCGGCGCAGACGCCTCGACATTTCAGCCCATGAATGTCAATTTCGGACTGTTCCCGCCGCTGGAAAAGCGGGTCGGCAAGCGGGACCGCAAGCCGGCCATGGCGCGGCGGGCGCTGGAGCGCCTGGAGGAATGGGCCGCAACCTGCGGGCTAAATCACGATTGGGCTTGTCAATCGGATTCGGCGGCCTAGAAAAGCCTCTCGACAGGCAACGTCAGCTGGTACATCGCCGCATCCGCACAAGATCTTGTGTTGCGGGACATGCAGGCATACAAGAGGTCGGAACAGATGGTGCCTGGCACCGGGCAGGGGACAGGAGTGGACAACAGAGCGACAGCGAGTTCGACGGCGACACACCGCAATGACAGGAGCGGAATGCCGTTCCAGATCCGGGGTTCGATGCAGACCATGCTTTGCCTGCGCGTGCTCGATCCCGACCATCCTGCCTTTTTCGATGATCTGGTCGCCAAGGTGGCGCACAATCCGGACTTCTTCCGCGATGCGCCCATGGTCATCGATGTCGGCGCGCTCGCATCTGCCGCTCCGGGCAATCTCGCCATGCTGATCGAGGGGTTGCGCGCCCAGCGTCTCGCCCCTGTCGGCCTGCAGAACGGCAGTGCCGCGTGGAACGAGGAAGCAGCCCGGCTGGGCCTTGCCGTATTCGCCGCCGGTAACGAGCCGCGCCAGCCGCCACCGCGCCGGCAGCAGGCCGAACAGCCGAAGCCGACGGTGGAGCGCGTCGCCTCGGTGGTGACCGACCAGCCGGTGCGCGGCGGACAGCAGGTAATGAGCCAGGGCGATCTGGTCGTGCTCTCCACCGTCAGTCCCGGTGCGGAGATCGCCGCCGTGGGGCATGTGCATGTCTACGGATCGCTGCGGGGGCGGGTCTTCGCCGGCATCGAGGGCGATGCGAACGCCATGATCTTCTGCGATTCGCTCGATGCCGAACTCGTCTCCATCGCCGGCATTCATGCTGTCAACGAGGATATCGACGGGCGCCTGCTCAAGAAGCGGGTGCGCGTTTCGTGCGAGGGCGAACAGCTGCGCTTTCAGCCCATTCCGTAAGCGGCCCGCATTGGCGGGGGCCGGCGCTCCCTCCCATGCGTACACAACCATCGACGCTCTTGTCAGGAGGTTCATTTGTCCAAGGTCATCGTCGTCACATCGGGAAAGGGCGGGGTCGGCAAGACCACCTCGGCGGCCGCGATCGCCACGGGTCTGGCCATGAAGGGCAAGAAGACGGTCGTCATCGACTTCGATGTCGGCCTGCGCAATCTCGATCTCATCATGGGTTGCGAACGCCGGGTGGTGTTTGACTTTATCAATGTCATCAATGACGGGATCCGCCTCAACCAGGCGATGATCAAGGACAAGCGCGTCGACAATCTTTTCATCCTGCCCACCTCGCAGACCCGCGACAAGGATGCGCTCAGCATGGAGGGCGTCGGCAAGGTCGTCGAGGAACTGCGCAAGGAATTCGACTTCATCATCTGCGACAGCCCGGCCGGCATCGAAAAGGGCGCCTACATGGCGCTGTACTTCGCCGACGAGGCGATCGTCGTGACCAACCCCGAAGTCTCTTCGGTGCGTGACAGCGACCGGATTCTCGGTATACTCAACTCCAAGTCGAAACGGGCGGAAGAGGGCAAGGACGCCGTGAAGGCGCACCTGCTGCTCACCCGTTACGATCCCGACCGTGTCGAGAAGGGCGAAATGGTTCGCCTCGACGATGTGCTCGAGATTCTCGCCATTCCCGTTCTCGGCGTCATCCCGCAATGCCCCTCGGTATTGCAGGCGTCCAATCTCGGCATGCCGGTCACTCTCGACGAGAAGTCTCCGGCGAGCCAGGCGTACATGGACGCGGTCAGGCGCCTGATGGGCGAGGAAGTGGAAATGCGCTTCCTCGACCCGAAGAAGAAGGGACTGATGAGCTGGCTGTGGAGGCGAAGTGCATGAGACTTTTCGACTTCTTCAAACTGTCGCGCCGGGGCCCCACCTCGGCCGACACCGCCAAGCAGCGCCTCCAGGTGCTCGTCGCCCTCGACCGCAAGGGCGGTGGCGGTCCCGATTTCCTGCCCCTGATGCAAAAGGAGCTGCTCGAGGTCATCCGCAAATATGTGGAAATCGAGGAAGAACGCGTCAATGTCGACTTCCAGGCCGGCACGGGTTTTTCCACGCTGGAGGTCAATATCGAACTGCCAAGCGAGACGGCTAAGATGGCGGTTTAGGGCATTGCTCAACCATGATGATCTAAAACATACATTCTTATTAAATTCTACTAGGAAGCTTTACTTAGGGATGCGTGGAATAGAATTTTGTAGATTGGATTCCGCTGTAACGCTACGATTGCTAAGGAAATATTATCGTGCCCGTTAGTAATGCCCCACCTTGGCAATCTCGCCAACGCGTATCTACCGCTGGGATTCGGGTTCGCAGCGATACAGCAGATCCCGAAGATATAACAATCATCGAAAAATGGCGAGAAGCGCATAGGCACGTTATTAACTCTTTCCAAGCTATTCTGCGTCAACGAACGCGAGGGACTGACATTATAGTTGCGCAAAGACATAAGCGTAGAACAACAATATTTGATAAATTGCATCGCTACCCAAATATGCAGCTTGGTCGCATGGACGATGTCGCAGGATGTCGCCTCATTTTCCCTAATGTCGATGAACTCATAGCATTTCGAGATGAATTTATCGCGACTGCAAAATTTGACCACCGGCTCAAGAACGATCAAGAAAAATATGACTATATAACAAAACCCAAAAATAGTGGATATCGAGGCATCCACGATATCTACGAATATAATGTTCGGTCAAAATTTGGAAAGGAAAGGAAGGGCTTGTTAATTGAATTACAATACCGAACTACAGTTCAGCACGCGTGGGCGACGTGCGTTGAAACGATTGGTTTCCTTACAGATAACCAGCCCAAGTTCGATCAAGGCGACAATTCCATCAAAGATGTGTTACGTTGTTCCAGTGAAATGATTGCGCGAGCTCACGAGCAAAGAAAATCATGCTTGCCTGATATCAGCAATAAAGAACTTATCGTTAAATTTGAAGAGCTTGACAAAAAACAACACTTTCTAACAATGTTGGACAGCTTTAACAAAATGAAGGAACCCGCGTTCGGAAAAAAGAAAAACTATATTCTTATGTTCAATAAAAGAAACTCTATTGAAGACGCATTAGAAATATTCCAATTTAAGAGCGCAACTGATGCGCTGGAAAAACTCTTCGCGATCGAAAAAAGCGAAGAAAAACCCGATGTTGTCCTCGTCAAGGCAGACGATCCGAGATCGATGCGCGAGTCCTTTAAAAATTACTTCACAGATTCGCGAGAGTTTGTTAACCTCATTCGTCAATCGCGCGATATTTTACTATCTAATTAATATATCGAGCGATATTTATATTACAAAATTCACTCTACGGAATCCCTTCGTTCAGCACCTTCCCCCACCCTTTCCACTCCGCTAATCTCTCCGTGCTAAAGCCAATTCTGGCTTTTTCGGGGAGGAAACGGGTTGATTGTGCAAGTGGAGCCGCTGAAGCGGCTGGTTTCGGCCATATTCGTTCAGGCGGGGTGTCCGGACGACGAGGCCGAAAGGATCGCGCATTATCTGAGCAAGGCCAATCTGACCGGGCATGACAGTCATGGCGTGATCCGGGTGCCGCGATATGTGGAGTGGATCGGCATCGGGCGGATGAAGCCCGGGCAGAATGTCGAGTTTCTGGTCGACACGCCTGCTATCACCATGCTCGACGGCAAGCATGGCATGGGCCAGACGGTGGGGCCCGAGGCCTGCCGGATCGGCATCCACAAGGCCGATGCGCATGGTGTCGCCATCGTCGCCCTGCGCAATGCCGGGCATCTGGGACGGATCGGCGACTATGCGGAGATGGCCGTGGCACACGGTCTCGTCTCGATCCACTTCGTCAATGTCCACAGCTCGCTGCTGGTTGCCCCCTATGGTGGCCGCGACCGCAGGACCTCGACCAATCCCATCGCCATCGGCATGCCGACACGCGACGGCAAGCCGTTCATCCTCGATTTCGCCACCTCCATGGTCGCCGAGGGCAAGGTGCTGGTGGCGCGTCAGGGCGGCAAGGCCATTCCCGGCGACGCGCTGGTGAGCCCCGACGGCGAAAAGACCAACGATCCGTCGGTGCTCTACGGCCCGCCACCGGATGACGGCTATCCGGATCCGACCAAGGGCCCGGGGGCGCTTCGCACATTCGGCGAGCACAAGGGCTCCGGCCTGTCGCTGGCCTGCGACATGTTGGCCGGTGCGCTCGGCGGATCGGGTGCGAACAAGGGCGAGATGGGCATCTTCCACAACGGCATGCTGTCGATCTATCTCAACCCCTCGTTCTTCGGTGGCGATGACGCGACCTTCGACGAGGCGCAGGCCTATGTCGACTGGATCCGCGCGAGCCAGCCGGTCGACGACGGCGAACCGGTCATGATTCCGGGCGACAAGGAGCGCAAGCTCGAAGCCGAGCGTTCGGCCGGGGGCATTCCGCTTCCCGACGAAACCTGGAATGCCATTCTCGCATCCGCCTGTTCCATCGGCCTCACCGAGGGCCGGATCAACGATCTTCTGGGATAAGTCATGTCACTCGATCAATCGCTTCTCGACCATCTCGCCGCCTTCGACACACCGACCATCTGCAATGCGCTGGAAGTCGTCTATGGCGAGCGGGTCATCACCGGCTTCACGACCAAACCCTTCTTCTGCGCCTTTCCCGACATGAAACCCATCGTCGGCTATGCCCGTACGGCCACCATGCGCGCGGTGCAGGAATCGGTCGTCAAGGGTGCGGAGGCCAAGGCGCACAGGCTCGCCTACTACGAGTATGTCGCAAGCCAGCCCGGCCCGACCATCGCCGTGATCCAGGATCTCGACCCGGAACCCGGCGTGGGAGCGATGTGGGGCGAGGTGAACACCGCCGTGCATCGCGGGCTCGGCGTGCTCGGCTGCGTGACCAATGGTTCGATCCGCGATCTCGACGCCGTCGACCCGCGCTTCCAGCTCATCGCCGGCCTCGTCGGCCCGAGCCATGCAAAGGTGCATGTCGAGGCATTCAACGTGCCCGTCAACATCCACGGAATGCCGGTGGTGCATGGCGATCTGATCCATGCCGACCGGCATGGCGCGGTGACCATCCCGCTCGACCGGGCCGGGGAACTGCCGGCGGCGATCGATCTTTGCGTGCGCAAGGAGGAACCCGTCCTCAAGGCCGCGCGGTCCGGGGACTTCTCGCTCGCGAAATTGCGCGCGGCGATGGGTGAGGCCGAGGATATCCACTGAGCCGCCCGCACATGTTCGCGACGACCGGCCGGAACGGCATCCGGCCGGTCGCCCGTGATTGCAGACAATCATAACCGACGTCTCGATTAACGATTTCATTACCATTTCGCTCTAGTGTCCGCGGATGGCTGCAACGCTGGACATGGGCCTTGACGGACAGACTGGACAAGCTACGTCGACTGATCACGCATGACGGCACCCCCGAGGCCGAGCGTTCCGTCGCCCTGAAGCGGCTGGAAGCCATGCTCGGGCAGGGCTCGTTGCCGGAAGCCTCGGATGCGGGTTACATCACGCGTTCCGTGCGCATCGGCCATCGCCGCCGTCCGATCAATCTCGACGAGTTTTCCCGTCTCGAACTGTATACGCCCGAGGCTTCCTACGGCGATGTGGTGCGCGACATTCACCTCGCCTGCCAGGCCAGCGGCGCCATTCCGAGCGGTGTCGATTTCGGCTTCCACCAGTCCGACGAGGCCGTCGTCGCGCTGCGTTTCAAGTCCGGCATGATGGGCGATCCCCTCGACCTGCAGAGCGAGCTGCGCGCGTTCTGGCCCAAGGCCAGGGTCAACATCTCGCAGCAGGATCTCGGCAGCGAGAAGATCCTGCTGGTCTATCTCGGTGTCCATCAGCGCACCAGCGAGGAATTCGACACGCAAGCGCGTTGACCGATGGTCAGGCGAGCCATTCGTGATGCACCCTCCCTCCTCTCTCCCGCCTTCCTCCACCGGCGGAATCCCGGAGCTGCAGCCGCATGAAGGATGAACCCGCCCCGGCCATGGCCACGGCCCATATCTTCGTCGCGACCAGCCTCGACGGCTACATTGCCCGCGCCGACGGCAATATCGACTGGCTGATGAAACATGACGACAGCGGCGAGGATTACGGCTGGAAGGGGTTCATCGACGATATCGACGCGATCGTCATGGGCCGGGCCTCGTTCGAGATGGTACGCGGTCTCGATCCATGGCCGTTTGCCAGACCGGTGATCGTCGCGAGCCGGACACTCGACGAGAGTGCAATCCCCCTCCGCCTCGCCGACCGGGCGCAGATTTCGCCGGCATCGCCACACACATTGCTCGAACTGCTCGCCGATCGGGGCTGGAGCCGCGTGCAGGTGGATGGCGGAAGACTCGTGCAGTCGTTCCTGCGCGCCGGCCTCGTGAGCGATATCACCATCACGCGAGTGCCGGTGCTGCTCGGCTCGGGCCGCCTGCTGTTCGGCTCGCTGATCGACGATATCGAACTTCGCCACATGGAAACCCGCAGCTGGCCGTCGGGCCTCGTGCGCTCGCGCTACGAATTCTCCTGATGCGCGGATTGATATGCGATACCTTGAATATGGCTGTTCCCGACCGATATCCTCTCCATGAGCAGCGGCGGCGAACGGTGTCGCCCCGTCAACCTGCGGGATGCTGGCCCATGTCGAAGACAGTATGCGGAATTCACGCGCGGCACCGCGGTGCCGTTCTCGCCGGCCTCGTCCTTGCCGCCGGTCTCGGTCTCCATCCGGCCGACCCCGCCTTCGCGCAGATGATGAGGCATCAAGGCGGCATGCACGGCCAGCAAGGCGAGGGGATGGGCAGAGGCATGGGCATGCACATGGGAATGCGCGGACATCATGGCGGCGAGCATGACGAGGTGAACATGCCCGGTCTGCGCGGGCTCGATGCGACGCCCGAGGAAAGCGCCGAACTTGCCGTCATGTTCCGCAATTTCGAGCTCATCCAGCGCGAAGTGACCGAGCTTCCCGATGGCATCCGCACGCTCACCTGGTCGGACGATCCCGAGGTCATGGCAACGCTGGTCAGTCACGTTTCCGGCATGATCAACCGGGTCGAGGAAGGTCGCGACCCGCAGATCTTCATCCAGAGCCCCACCCTCGACATCTTCTTCGAACGGCACGACGGCATCGAAAGCGACATCGAGGTCACCGACGAGGGAATAGCCGTCACCCAGACATCGGACGATCCGGAGATCGTGGAAGCGCTGCACACCCACGCCGGCGAGGTCAGCGACATGGCCGATCGCGGCATGGCCGCCGTGCACGAGATGATGATGCAGCGCGCTTCGCAATAGACAAGACGTTTCCCGATAGCCATTGACAGTCGACGGTCTTTCGATGATCGCACGAAGTGTCGCGATCATCGAAGGGTTGGCGTATGCCGTCGGGCGAGCTCCTTGTTGCATTCATCCTCGCGGGGGCGCTGCTCGCCGTCATGCCCGGGCCGGCGATCCTCTTCGTCACCGCGCAGACGCTGGCCTATGGGCGCCGGGCCGGGTTCATGGCCGTGCTCGGCGTTCATCTCGGCGGTTACGCCCATATCGCCGCCGCGGCCTTCGGACTTGCCGTCCTCGTCAAGGCGGTGCCGACGCTCTATCTCGCCCTCAAGCTCGCCGGAGCCGTCTATCTCGTCTGGCTCGGCATCGGCATGTTTCGCGCAACCGGGCCGGTCGAGACGTCCGGCCCGTCACCGATGCCCGCCCGAACGCCCGGAACGCGGCGGACATTCGTGCGGAGCATCTTGGTCCAGCTCCTCAATCCCAAGGTGGCGATCTTCTATGTCGCCTTCCTGCCGCAATTTACCGATCCGGCCGCCGCCATGCCCATCGGCCTGCAATTCGCGATCCTCGGCATCATCGTCAACCTGATGTTTCTGGCGGTGGATTCCACCAGTGTGCTCCTCGCCGACAGGGTCAGGAGCGCGCTCGGCAGATCGAGACGGACGGCACGCCTGATCGGGCAGATCGGCGGCTCGCTGCTGGTCGCCCTCGGCATCCGCCTCGCCTTCGAGCGAGGCTGACCGGCCAGCGGAAATGTCAGCCCTTGGTCGCACCCATGGTCAGGCCACGAACGATATAGCGCTGCGCCAGAAGGGCGAGAATCACAGGTGGCAGGATGGCCAGCATCTGGCGCACCGCCATGTACCAGAACTGTACGCCGCGCGTGGTGCTGGCTGAACCGAGATGGACCGGAACGGTCAGCGCATCACGCGAGCCGATGGCGATCGCGAACAGGAACTCGTTCCACACACGACCGTAGATGATGAGACCGGCGGCAGCGGCGGCGGGAGCCGCGAGCGGCAGGGCGATGCGCATGAACGCACCCACATGCCCCGCACCGTCAACGAGTGCCGCTTCCTCGAGTTCGCGCGGCATGTCGAGAAACGCCTGCCTCAGGATGATGATGACGAATGGCAGGATGAACGTCGTGTTGACGAGCACGAGGGCGAACAGCGTGTCGAGCAGGCCGATGAAACGCATCATCAGGTAGAACGGTATGAGTGTCGCGACCGGCGGCAGCACGCGCTGCATGAAGAAGAAGATGGCGATGTCCCGGTTGGGCGGCCAGCGGAAGTGGAAGCGGGCGAGCGCATAGGATGCCGGAATGCCGATCGCCAGTGCCAGAAGGGTCGAGGCCGTGGCGAGGAAGGTGGAATTCACCAGCGCCGTCTGCGTTTCCCGCGTCGCGAGCTGGGTCCGCCAATTGTCGAGCGTGGGCTCGAAATTCACCCACGGAATGCCGAACCCCACCGTCGTGAAGGTGTCCATGGGATTGCGCAGGCTCGTCGACAGGCCCCAGTAAAGGGGAAACGCGAAGATGATCGTCATACAGACGGCAGCAAGCGACATGAACGCCCAGCCGAGGCTGGACTCTCCCGGTCGCCTCTGCCGTGCCTCGGCTATCGGCATTTCAACCTCCCCCGGACAGCTGCGAAACGCCCTGCCCAGCCACGTTTACAACAAGACGCAGGCAAAACATCAAGCGCCTTCGGAATGTGCGCGCCCTTGACAGCGTGTTGACCCGGTTGCGGCACCGCGCACGCTTGACCCTGCTCCGGCCGCTCACTAGCTTGCCGCGCTGCAACAATCACCTGACCGTCGGTATTCCCCGTGTCCGCACCGAGTTTCCAAGATCTCATCCTGACCCTGCAACGCTATTGGGCGGAGCGGGGTTGCGTGATCCT
>JAGREZ010000452.1:1637-1820 GCA_020446285.1 Geminicoccaceae bacterium | reverse complement strand
TCGGCACCATTCCGCTCGCGGTGATTGCCCGCCAGACACGCTCGGCCATGCTCGAAGTGCTCGGCGAGGATTATGTCCGCACCGCCCGCGCCAAGGGACTATCGCCGCTGCGCGTGGTGGGGCTGCATGCGCTCCGCAACGCCATGATCCCGGTCATAACGGTGATCGGCCTCATGGTCGGCA
>JAGREZ010000452.1:0-1575 GCA_020446285.1 Geminicoccaceae bacterium | reverse complement strand
TCGATCTTCCGCCGCGACTATCCGGCGGTGCAGGGTGGACTCCTGCTGATTGCCGGTGTGGTCATGGTCGTCAACCTTCTCGTCGACATCACCTACGGCATCATCAACCCGCGCATCAGGCATCAGTAGATGGTGACAAGCACCGGCAACGGACTGGCCCGCCGCGACCGCCAACGGCGCCTCGCCGAGTTCTGGTACTACTTTTCCGAGAACAAGGGTGCGGTCATCGGCCTTGTGGTATTCGCCCTTCTGGTGATCGTCGCCCTCTTCGCACCGCTGATCGCCCCGTACGATCCGAGCACGCAGTTCCGTGACGCGCTGCTGGTGCCGCCCCTCTGGGAGGAGGGAGGGCGGCTCGAATTCCTGCTCGGCACCGACGCCATAGGTCGCGACATCCTCTCCCGTCTCATCCATGGCGCCCGCTATTCGCTCTTCATCGGCTGTGTCGTCGTCTCGCTCGCGCTTCTCGGCGGCATCTCCGTCGGTCTCGTTGCCGGATTCATGCGCGGCTGGGTCGATACGGTCATCATGCGCATCATGGACGTCATCCTCGCCTTCCCGTCGCTGTTGCTCGCACTGGTGCTCGTCGCCGTGCTCGGTCCGGGGCTGCTGAACGCGATGATCTCGATTGCCATCGTCCTGCAACCGCAGTTCGTCCGCCTTACCCGCGCCGCCGTCCTCTCCGAATCGAATCGTGAATATGTCACCGCCGCGCGCGTGGTGGGCGCATCGCCATTCTACCTCATGACCCGGACGATCCTGCCGAACTGCCTGCCGCCGGTGATCGTCCAGGCGACACTCTCCTTCTCCGAGGCCATCCTCTCGGCCGCCGGTCTCGGCTTTCTCGGCATGGGTGCACAGCCGCCGACGCCGGAATGGGGCACCATGCTCGCCGAGGCGCGCGAGTTCATCCTGCGCGCCTGGTGGGTCGTGACCTTTCCCGGTGTGGCCATCCTGATTACCGTGCTCGCCATCAATCTCATCGGCGACGGGCTGCGCGATGCCCTCGACCCCAAGCTGAAGAGATCCTGATGCCACTGCTCGAAATCGACTCGCTCACCGTCGAATTCGCCACCTCCGGCGGTTCCTTCCGCGCCGTGGACGAAGTTTCGCTGACCTGTGACGAGGGCGAGATCCTCGCCATCGTCGGCGAGAGCGGCTCCGGCAAGTCCGTTTCCATGCTGGCTCTCATGGGGCTCCTGCCCTGGACCGCGACCGTCACGGCAAACGCCATGCGCTTCGACGGTCAGGAGATGACGAAACTCGGCGCCCGACGTCGACGCAGGATCGTCGGCCGAACCATGTCGATGATCTTTCAGGAGCCGATGTCCAGTCTCAATCCCTGCTTCACCGTCGGCTTCCAGCTCGGCGAAAGCCTCAAGACACATCTGGGTCTCGATCGTACCGCCCGGCGCAAGCGCAGTATCGAGTTGCTCGAACAGGTCGGCATTCCCGCGCCCGAGGATCGTCTCAAGGCCTATCCGCACCAGCTCTCGGGCGGCATGAGCCAGCGGGTGATGATCGCCATGGCGCTTTCCTGCAACCCCAGACTGCTCATTGCCGACGAACCGACCA
>JAGREZ010000451.1 GCA_020446285.1 Geminicoccaceae bacterium | reverse complement strand
ACCATGCAACAGGAATACGGGAGGGAACCTTGGCGCGCTCGACTGCCGGGCAAACGGGGATCGCGGGGCGGATCGACGCCGCGAACAGGGAAGCCCTCCGGCGCATGCTCGCGGCCGATCCGGTGCTCGTCGATGTCGTGCCGGCGCATTCGGTCATGCCGGCGCTCGCCGAACGGACGATCCTCCACGCCGGCCCGCCGATCGGCTGGGAGCGAATGTGCGGGCCGATGCGGGGTGCCGTCGCCGGCATCGCCGTCTTCGAGGGCTGGGCGAAGGATCTGGACGAGGCCGAGGCGCTCGCGCGGGACGGCGCGTTCACCTTCGATGCCAATCACCATCACGACGCCGTGGGACCGATGACCGGCATGACCACGCGAAGCCAGATGGTGATGGTCGTCGAGAACCGCGCCTTCGGCAATAGCACCTACTGCACGATCAACGAGGGGCTCGGCAAGGTCATGCGCTTCGGCGGCAATGACCCGGAGGTGCTCACCCGTCTGCGCTGGCTCAAGGATGTGCTCGGCCCGGCACTGGGCCGCGCATTGCGCGATTGCGGCGGTGTGCCGCTGAAGAATCTCGTCGCGCGCGGGCTGACCATGGGCGACGAGATGCACCAGCGCAATGTCGCCTGTTCGGGCCTGTTCCTGCGCGCCATCGCTCCGGCGCTGGCGCGGACATCGGACGATCGCGGCAGACTAGCCGAAGCCCTCGCCTTCATCGCCGCCAATGACCAGTTCTTCCTCAACATCGCCATGGCGCTCGGCAAGGCCATCATGGATCCCGTCCGCAATATCGACGGATCGAGCGTGGTCACGGCGATGAGCCGCAACGGCACCGATTTTGGCATTCGTGTCTCGGGCTGTGGCGACGAGTGGTTCACGGCACCGGTGGAACAGCCGCGCGGTCTCTACTTTCCGGGCTATGACGAGGCCGACGCCAATCCCGACATGGGCGATTCGACCATTGTCGAAACCATCGGTCTTGGCGGTTTCGCCATGGCCGCATCGCCTGCGGTCGCGGGTTTCGTCGGTGCCGGCTCCGCCGCCGACGCGGCGCTCTTCACCCGCGAGATGAGCGAGATCACCCTCGTCGAAAATCCCGAATGGACCATCCCCGCCCTCGACTATCAGGGCGTGCCGAGCGGCATCGATATCCGTCTCGTCGCCGACAGCGGCATCACCCCCATCATCAATACCGGCATCGCCCACAGGCTTGCGGGCGTCGGCCAGGTGGGCGCCGGCATCGTCAACGCGCCGCTCGGCTGCTTCACCCTTGCGGTCCGGGCCTTCGCCGGGCGTCTCGGAGTGAGCCGATGAGCGCCGTCGTCAATCTCGTGCGCAAGGGCTTCTATCTCGATTCCGTCGGGCTCATGCGCATGTCGCGCGAGATCGCGGCGCTCGATGGTGTCGAGGATGCGGCGCTGATGATGGGCACACCGGCCAACCGGGAGATCATGGCCAATGCCGGCGTGCTCGCGGCCGAAGGTGCGGCCGCATCGTCGGGCGACCTGGTCCTTGCCGTGCGTGCCGAAGACGAGGCGACGGCCCGTCTCGTGCTCACGAAGGCGCAAGCACTGCTGGACCAGCCACGACGGGGCGGCACGACATCCGCCGCGTGGCGACCGAAGACCGTGCGCGCCGCGCAGCGGGCCGTGCCATCGCTCGATCTGGCGCTCATTTCCGTTCCGGGTGAATATGCGGCGAGCGAAGCGCGCAAGGCGCTCATGCGCGGCCTCGACGTCATGATCTTCTCCGACAATGTGCCCATCGAACAGGAGGTCGAGCTGAAGCTGCTCGCCCGCGAGCTCGGCCGCCTGGTCATGGGACCCGATTGCGGGACCGCCATCATCGGCGGCGTGCCGCTGGCCTTTGCGAACCGCGTGCCGCGCGGATCGATCGGCATCGTCGGCGCGTCGGGCACCGGCACGCAGGAAGTGAGCTGCATCATCGCCCGCGAGGGTGGCGGCATCAGCCATGCGATCGGCACCGGCGGACGCGATCTCAAGGAATCGGTCGGCGGCATCACCACCCTTCGCGCGATCGACCTGCTCGACGAGGATCCGGCGACCGAAACCGTGGTTCTCGTCTCCAAGCCACCGGCGGCCGGTGTCGTCCGGATCATTCGCGAGCGGATCGCCCGCAGTGGCAAGCGTTTCGTCGTCTGCTTCCTCGGTCTGGGCGAGATCGATCTTCCGGCGAACGCGCAGGCCGCCCCGACCCTGCGTGATGCGGCATTTCTGGCGCTCGGCAAGCCCGTGGCCGGAAAGGGGCCGGACGACCGGTGCCGACCCGCCGGCACCGGTCGACGGGTCGAGGGGCTGTTCGCCGGCGGTACACTGTGTGCGGAAGCCCAGACCATCTTCCTGCGCGCCGGTCTCGAGGTGAGTTCCAATGTGCCGGTGCCCGGAGCATCCGCCATGCCGGCGGCGGGTCACAGGCTGGTCGATCTGGGCGATGACGAATACACACGCGGCAAGCCGCATCCGATGATCGATCCGGGTGTGCGCGATCAGCCATTCGAAGCCGCCCTGCGCAATCCCGCCAATGCTGTCGTTCTGCTCGATGTGGTGCTCGGTCATGGTGGTCATGCCGATCCGGCGGGAGCCATTGTTGCCGTACTGGAACGCCATGCGGGAGCGAGACCAGCCGTCATCGCCTCGGTGACAGGCACGAGAGACGACCCGCAGGACCTCAGGGGACAGGTTGCGAAGCTGGAGGCGGCGGGCGTCGATGTGCGTCCCTCCAACGCGGACGCCGCCGAAACCGCCCTTGGCCGTCTCGATCACGGATAGAGCCATGTCGCAGGAACACCGGAAAGACATCCCCGGACGCCTCCTGATCGCCATCGGCGGCAATGCCACCCATCCCGAGGATATCGAGGGGACCTCGGCGGAGCAGAAGGAGATCGCGGTGAAGACGGCGCGGTCCCTGCTGCCGCTGGCGCTGATGGACAGCGAACTCGTCATCACCCACGGCAACGGCCCGGTCGTCGGCAAGATCCTGATGCGCCAGGCACTCACCCGTGACCGCATCGCCCCCATGCCGCTCGACATATGCGTCGCCCACAGCCAGGGCGGCATCGCCTATCTGCTGGTGCAGGCACTGGAAAATGCGCTGCGCGAGGCCGACAGCGCGAGACATGTGGCCTGCCTTCTTACCCAGGTCGAGGTCGATCCCGACGATCCGGCCTTCTCGAACCCGAGCAAGCCGGTCGGCCCGTTCTTCACCGACGATCAGGCAAAGGCCGTTTCCGCCGAACTCGGCTGGGAGATGCGCGAGGATGCCGGACGCGGCTGGCGACACGTCGTGCCATCGCCGTCGCCCCGCCATATCTGCGACATCTCCCTCGTTCAGGTTCTCGCCCGACGTGGAACGATCGTCATCGCCGGCGGCGGGGGCGGCATTCCGGTCGTGCGTGGCCCCAAGGGCGTGCGTCATGGCGTGCAGGCCGTGGTGGACAAGGACCTGACCTCCGCGCACATGGCCAACGTGCTCGGCATCGACACGCTCATGATCCTTACCGCCGTACGCAAGGTCGCCATCGACTGGGGCAAGCCGACCCGGCGCGATCTCGAATTCGTCACGCTGCGCGAAATCAGGAAACTGCATGCCGACGGACAGTTTCCGGCGGGTTCCATGGGTCCGAAGATCGAGGCGGCGATCCGCTTTCTCGAGGGCGGCGGCGAGCATGTCATCATCGGCCATCTCGACGAGTGCATGGATGCCCTTCTCGGCATCAGCGGCACACACATCATCGCCGATGATCCTTGAGGCGATTTCGCTCGGTCCGCTCGCGGCCGGTATCCTCGATCAGGCGGGCGAGGCGGCAGGCCGTGCCGACCAGCCGACCGGATGCGTCGTGGCGCGGTTCGACCACAGCGCCTATGTCGAATTTCACCGCGATCTGCTTTGCATCGTCGATCCATCCCTCTACGACGGCGCGATCAACATCATGTGCCGACGGCTTCCCCGGCGCGGCGACAGGATCCGTCTCGACCGCCGCGCCGCGCGTTGCTGGCGACCACGCCCCCTGCCCGCGCCGGCACGGATCCGCGCCCGGCTCGACGAATTGCGGCGGCGTGTTGCCGATGCTTCGCCACTGGCGGATCCGTTCGGCCTGCTCGGCCGCGGCGACGGGCTGACACCGGAGGGCGACGATGTCGTTTGCGGCATGATGCTGGCCCTTCGCGCGGTCGACATTTCCTTCGAGGCGGACCGGCTGCTCGCCGCCGCGCGCGAACGCACGCACGCGATCTCGCTCGCCCATCTGCGCGCGGCGGCGTCCGGCCTCGCCGCCGCTCCCGTGCATGAAGCCCTTGCGGCACTCGTCGATGCGGATAACCATGAACCGGAACGGGCGTTTGCGGGACTGGCGCGGGTCGGCCACACATCCGGCGCATCGGTGCTTTCCGGCATGAAGGCGGCGCTGGCGGCTTGGGCACACGATCCGGACGGGTTCACGGCCGAAAGCTGGACAGGGATTGAAAACACATGCTGAACACGGTTCGTTCCTATGGCGGCATGGTCACCGCACCGCACCATCTGGCCGCGCGTGCGGGGCTTCGCGTGCTCGAGGATGGCGGCAATGCGATCGAGGCCATGATCGCCGCCGCCGCCGCGATCACCGTCGCCTATCCGCACATGAACGCCCTGGGTGGCGACAGTTTCTGGCTTGTCGCCGAACCGGGCAAAGCACCTGTCGGTATCGACGCATGCGGCGGCGCCGCCGGCCTTGCCACCATCGAACGCTATCGCGAACAGGGCAATGAAACCATCCCGGCCCGTGGACCGCTCGCCGCACTCACGGTCGCGGGTGCCGTTTCGGGCTGGGCCCGCGCGAAGGAGCTCTCCCGTGGACGACTGCCGCTCTCCCGCCTTCTCGAAGACGCCATTCACCTCGCCCGCGATGGCGTCGCGATCACCGGAACACTTGCCGCCAATGCCGCCGCTAGGCGCGACCAGCTGGAATTCGTGCCGGGCTTCGCCGCAACCTATGGCGCCTGCATCGAAGGCACCCGGCTGCGCCTGCCGAGGCTCGCGGCGACACTCGAACATCTCTCGCGCGCCGGACTGGACGATTTCTACAGGGGCGACCTCGCACGGTCGATGGCAGGGGATCTCGAAAAAATCGGCAGCCCGCTGCGCCTCGCCGATCTCGAACGTCACCGCCCCCTCGACGTCACCCCCCTTTCACTCGAGGTCGCCGGGCACACGCTCTTCAACATGCCACCGCCGACCCAGGGTCTCGCCTCGCTCCTGCTGCTCGGCGTCTTCGCCCGCCTCGGCGTGCGCGAAGGCGAGAGCTTCGGGCACATTCACGGTCTCGTCGAGGCGACCAAGGCCGCATTCCGCATCCGCGACCGGTACGTCACCGATCCCGCCTTCATGCCCGTCCCCGCAGGTGATTTCCTCGATCCGGCAAGGCTCGACGCGATGGCGGCCGGAGTGGACATGCACAAGGCCGCGCCATGGCCGGATGCGCAGCCGGGCGGCGACACGGTGTGGCTCGGAGCGATCGACCGCGACGGACGGGCGGTGAGCATGATCCAGAGCATCTACTGGGAGTTCGGCTCGGGCGTGGTCCTCGATCAAAGCGGCGTTTCCTGGCAGAACCGCGGCACATCCTTCTCGCTGGTCCCCTCGCATCACAACAGCCTGCAGCCGCATCGCCGGCCGTTCCACACCATTCAGCCGGCCATGGCCGCACTCGGCGACGGGCGAAGGATGGTCTACGGCACGATGGGCGGCGAGGGTCAGCCGCAGACCCAGGCGGCCATCTTCAGCCGCCATGTGCTGTTCGACCAGCCGCTGCAGCAGGCGGTGAGCGCGCCGCGCTGGCTGCTCGGCCGGACATGGGGCGAGGAATCCACGAAACTGCGCATGGAAAACCGCTTTGCACCGGAACTGGTCGAGGCCATGCGCAATGCCGGTCACGATCTCCTCCTCATCGGCGAGCATGAGGAGATGATGGGCCATGCCGGCGCCATCGTCCTCCACCCCGACGGCCTTCTCGAAGGTGCTTGCGACCCCCGAAGCGACGGCGCCGCCGCTGCCCGCTGATCATCGCCGCCGACCGTTCCTTCATCCGAGGACTCCATCCGCTCCCCTGCCGTCCGGGAACCGTTCCGTGTGTCGGGTTTTCCCGATCTGTATAAGATTAATTTCCTTGACTTGAGGTATCTGTCATGCGACATATGCGAGCATGTC
>JAGREZ010000450.1:2190-2963 GCA_020446285.1 Geminicoccaceae bacterium | reverse complement strand
ATCCTGGCGCTCGCCATCAGCGGGGAAGAGGACGATGCGCGGATCTATCTCACCTTCGCCGAAAGGCTTCAGGGTGAATTTCCCGCCTCCGCGCGGCTGTTCCGCGACATGGCGGCGGAGGAGGAAACCCACCGCCAGCGATTGATCGATCGCCACAAGGCACGCTTCGGCGACACCATTCCGCTCCTCCGCCGCGAACATGTGGCCGGTTTCTACAGTCGCAAGCCCGTGTGGCTCTCGGCCCATCTCTCCCCCGAAGCCATGCGCGACGAGGCTGTCGCCATGGAGTGTCAGGCGCGGGAATTTTACCTCCGCTCGGCGGCGCGGGCCGGGGATGCCGACACGCGCAAGCTTCTCGGCGAACTGGCGCAGGCGGAGCAGGGACATGCCTCGCACTGGCGCAATATGGAGGAGGAAACCCTCACGCCCGCCGTGCGCGACGAGGAGGCGCAGGCAGCACACCGCCAGTTCATCCTCACCTGGGTGCAGCCGGGCCTCGCCGGGCTCATGGACGGATCGGTCTCCACCCTCGCACCGATCTTCGCCGCGGCGTTCGCCACCGGCGATACCTTCCAGACCTTTCTCGTCGGCCTCGCCGCATCCATCGGCGCCGGCATCTCCATGGGCTTCACCGAGGCGGCGAGCGATGACGGCGTGCTCTCCGGCCGCGGGTCGCCGGTCAAGCGCGGCTTCGCCTCGGGGATCATGACCGCCATCGGTGGCCTCGGCCATGCGCTCCCCTACCTGATCCCCGATTTCAACCTCGCCACCTC
>JAGREZ010000450.1:0-2104 GCA_020446285.1 Geminicoccaceae bacterium | reverse complement strand
CAGGTGGTGCTCGGCGGCGCGCTGGTCTTTGCCGCCGGCATTCTCATCGGGAGCGCCTGAACGCGGATGTCCGTCAAACCCGAGGACCTGCTCGCACGCAATCGCCGGTGGGCCGCCGCCCGCCGTGCGGAGGATCCGGAGTTCTTCCGGAGACTCTCCGGCCAGCAGGCACCGAAATACTTCTGGATAGGCTGTTCCGATTCGCGCGTGCCGGCGACCCAGATCGTCGACATCGATCCCGGCGAGATCTTCGTGCACAGGAACGTCGCCAATCTCGCCGGCCATACCGACCTCAACTTCCTGAGTGCACTCCAGTTCGCCGTCGAGGTTCTGCGGGTCGAGCATGTCGTGGTCTGCGGTCACTACAGTTGCGGCGGTATCCAGGCGGCACTCGGGGCCCGCTCGAACGGTATCGTCGATCACTGGATCCGCAGCCTGCGCGACCTGCGCGAAAAGCACCGGAAGATCCTCGAGGGAGCCAATGGCCGCGAGGAAGCCGCCGACCTTCTCACCGAACTCAATGTCCGCACCCAGGTGGACAATATCGCCTACAATCCCATCCTGCAGGCAGCGTGGCAGCGCGGCCAGCGGATCGAGATCCATGGCTGGGTGTACCGGGTGCGCGACGGTATCCTGCACGATCTCGACTACCGCCGCAGCGACCATGAGGGAATCGACGAGAGCCAGAAGCTCTCCGCCGACTGAACGGCAGACAGCAAACAGCAAACGGGACGGGGAAGGAAGTGATGAACGCGGCTGGCGAAGGCAGAACGATCGCCGTCATCGGTGGCGGCATCGTCGGGTTGAGCTGTGCGCTCTTCCTGCAGGACGAGGGACACCGGGTCACGCTCGTCGATCCGCGCGAGCCGGGCGAGGGCACTTCCTTCGGCAATGCCGGGGTGCTGAGCGCCTCCAGTGTCCTGCCCATCGCCACACCGGGCACGCTGAGGAAGGTTCCGGCGATGCTGTTCGACAAGACCAGCGCGCTCAGCCTGCGCTGGTCCTACATGCCGCGCATGCTGCCCTGGCTCGCCCGCTTCCTGCTCGCCAGCCGCTGGTCGAGGGTCGAGCGCCATTCGCAATCCATCCGCGCACTCGTCGACCATGCCCCCGCCGCCCATGACATCATGATCCAGCGGGCCGGCGCCGGCGATCTCGTCAAGGCCGGCGGCTGGCTGAAGCTCGCCCGCTCGGCGGAGGGGTTCGAGCGGGCGACCGGACTGGAACGGCAGTTTCTCCGACGCTACGGCGTGCCGTTCGAGGTTTACGAGGGCGATGTCATCCGCGAGATCGAGCCTTGCGTCGGCGACGAGGTCACCCATGCCCTGCACCTGACCGCCAATCGCCGGGTGACGAGCCCCGTGGAATACAGCCGCCGGATCGCCCGTGCATTTCTCGAACGGGGCGGGCAGCACCTGAAGATGCCGGTGCTGGGCCTCGATCTTCTCGGCGGTGCGCATGGCATCATCGTCGAGGGCAAACGGCGTCCCTTCGATACCATCGTCATCGCCGCCGGCGCATTTTCCGGAAATCTCGCCGCCGATGCCGGGCATCGCGTGCCACTCGACACCGAGCGCGGCTACCATGTCACGCTGCCCATGCCTGAAAAGCCCCCCGAATACACCTTGCAGGCGCTGGAACCGGGCTTTGTGCTCGCACCCATGCTCGACGGGCTCCGCCTGACATCGGGCGTCGAACTCGCCGGCATTCATGCGCCACCGGATTTCCGCCGGGTGCGCCGCCTCGTTCCTCTCGCCCGCCGCTACATCAGGGGCGCGCGCGAGGAGGTTCTGAGCGAGTGGCAGGGGCACAGGCCATCCTTGCCCGACGGCCTGCCGGTCATCGGCCGCGCGCGCACCCACCCGAACGTGATCTTCGCCTTCGGCCACCAGCATATCGGCCTGACGCTGGGCCCGCTCACCGGCCGTATCGTCGCCGACCTCGTCGCCGGCCGCACGCTCGAAATCGACCTCTCCCCCTACGCCGCCGACCGTTCCTTCATCTGAGGTGTCCGTCCGCTCCCCTGTCGTCCGGAAACCGTTTCGTGTGTCGGGTTTTCCCGATCTGTATAAGATTAAGTTCCTTGACTTGAAGGATCGGTCAT
>JAGREZ010000449.1 GCA_020446285.1 Geminicoccaceae bacterium | reverse complement strand
TCCTCAACGGGCTCGGCAGCGAGACAACGGTGATCCTTCGCGGCGAGGAGCCGCTTCGTGGCTTCGATGACGATCTGCGTGCATCCATCAGCCGCGGCCTCGAACAGCGCGGGGTGCGCATACGGCCCAGGACGAAGGTCGAGCGGATCGAGAAGCGGGCCGACGGGCTGCGCCTGCACACCAATGTGGGCGAAGTCGACGCCGACATGGTTCTCTATGCGACCGGTCGCGCGCCGAAGGCGCATACCGACCGGCTGGGTCTCGACGAGCTGGGCGTGAAGCGCAACGCGCACGGGATGATCTATGTCGACGCGACCTATTCGAGCAACATCCGGGGAATCTACGCCGTCGGCGATTGCAGCGACCATGCCGGCAACGGCATCGATGGCGGACAGCATGACCTGACGCCCGTCGCCATTGCCGAGGGCCGTGTCATCGCCGAGACGCTGTTCAACGACAATCCGCACACTGTGCGCTACGATACCATTCCCACAGCCATCTTTTCCGCACCCCAGGCCGCATCGGTGGGGCTCAGCGAGCAGCTGGCGCGTTCCTTCGGCTACGATGTCCGGATCTTCCGCACGAGCTTTCGTCCGATGATGCTCAGCTTCTCGAAGAGCGAGCAGCGGATCATGATGAAGCTGGTCGTCGATCGCGCGACCGACCGGGTTCTCGGCTGTCACATGGTCGGCGACGACGCGGCCGAGACCATCCAGGGCCTCGCCGTGGCGCTCACCGCCGGTGCCAGCAAGGCCCAGTTCGACGAGACCGTCGGTATCCATCCGAGCGCCGCCGAGGAATTCGTCACCATGTACAAACCGGTCGACGACACGATCTGAGCCTGGCCGGGTCTCGTCCGGACAGTGTCTTGCATCTTGCGCCGGGAACTGCCTATCTGGTATCCGCAAGGAGAACATGATGGACGGCCTTCGGCGTCGCTCCACCGAGGAAAAGCCGACCCGATCGATGATCCGGCGCCCGACGACCGTCGAGCCGGTGGATGTACATCTTGCGGGTGGATGTCAGGAACGAATGTCATGAGCATGAACTGGAAACCCGACAGCTGGCGCGAAAAGCCGCGTCAGCAGATGCCGGAATATGCGGATACCGACGCACTCGAATCCGTCGAGGGCAAACTTGCCACCTATCCGCCGCTGGTTTTCGCCGGCGAGGCGCGGAAGCTGCGCGAGGAGCTGGCCCGGGTCTGCGAAGGCAAGGCGTTCCTGCTTCAGGGCGGCGACTGTGCTGAGGCGTTTGCCGATTTCTCCGCCGACAAGATTCGCGACAGCCTGCGCGTTCTGCTGCAGATGGCGGTGGTGCTGACCTTTGGCGGCGGCATGAGCGTGGTCAAGGTCGGACGCATGGCCGGTCAGTTCGCCAAGCCGCGTTCTTCCGATTTCGAGACGATCGACGGCAAGGAACTGCCATCCTATCGCGGTGACATCATCAATGGCATCGAGTTCGAGAAAGAGCGGCGTGAGCCGGATCCCGGACGTCAGCTCGAGGCCTATTCCCAGTCGGCGGCGACGCTCAACCTGTTGCGCGCGTTCACCCAGGGCGGTTATGCCTCGCTCACCCGCGTGCATGAGTGGACCATGGGCTTCGTCGACCGCTCGCCCGAGGGCGAGCGCTACCGCGACATGGGTGACCGGATCGCCCAGGCGCTGGATTTCATGCGCGCCTGCGGCGTCTCCGACCTGACCACGCCGGAGATTACGCGAACGGCGTTCTACACCAGCCACGAGGCTCTTCTGCTCAATTACGAAGAGGCCATGACCCGCATCGATTCGACCACCGGCAAATGGTACGATACCTCGGCCCATCTCGTCTGGATCGGCGAGCGTACCCGCCAGCTCGATGGTGCCCATGTCGAGTTCTGCCGCGGGATCTGCAATCCGATCGGGGTCAAGGCCGGTCCGAACATGACCGCCGACGACTTGCTGCGCCTCGTCGATGTGCTCAATCCTGACAATGATGCCGGTCGCCTCAGCGTCATCGTCCGCATGGGCCACGAAAAGGTCGGCGAGGGCCTGCCGTCACTCGTCCGCGCCATTCAGCGCGAGGGACGCAATGTCGTGTGGACCTGCGACCCCATGCACGGCAACACGATCAAGGCTGCGAGTGGCTACAAGACCCGGCCCTTTGACCGGATCCTCGCCGAGT
>JAGREZ010000448.1 GCA_020446285.1 Geminicoccaceae bacterium | reverse complement strand
CCGGCATTCGCCACGGCCTTCGAATTCGTGTTGACGGTCACGGCGACGAGTGTTGGAAAGACAACCGCCTTGCGGCGCCGACGCTCTTCACCTGGGTTGAGCTACCGTCCAGAAGAACGGGCAGGATTCAAACCTGCGACCTCCGGATCCCGAATGTAGTCCTTCCGGCATTCGCCGTGACCTTGTTTCCTATACCTCCACTTCCTTGACGATTTCGACCCAATCGCGCGTCTCGCCGCTGACAAAGCGTGCCATCGCGTCGAATACCGCGTCGGTGAAACCACCGACATTCATGACCTCCGGCCCGTTCCGCGCCTGGGTGGTGCCATAGGGCTGGATGTCGATGCAGACCAGCTTCGCACCCGGATTGCGGGCCTTGAGTCCGGACCACTCGGCCATCGTCGCCGTGGCACCGTAGCGGGCGGGATCGACCCAGGACTGGTTGTCCGAGACGATCACCACGAGATCGACACGGGCAGCTTCATCGTTGAGCCGTCGCAGGGGAGCGGAGACATTCGTTCCGCCGCCGCAGACCGCCGCCAGTGCCGCCGTATTGACGGCGATCCGGGCGTTGGGATCGAGTTCGACATCGACGACGTCATTCTCGAACGGCAGCACCCGTGTCTGGCGATTGGTCCGCAACATGGCTGCAGATACGAGCGCCGCCACATCCACGCAGCGCACGCTCGAGCTCGCACCCTTGCGATGGCCCGTGACCGGCCAGTGCATGGAACCGGAAACGTCCGGGCAGACCACGATCCTGCCGGGCAAAGCGGGGATCCGCGCGAGCGACGCCTCGAGTGCCGTCTCGAGCGCTGCCTGCACCTTCAACGGCACCGCGTCACCGGCCCGGCTCAAGGCGATCATGAGCTGGTAGGGCATGACCCTGACCTTCTCCATGACCGTGACATCGCCAAGCCTTTCGGCAACCCGTTCGGTGCAGCCCGCAACCGTGAACGCACCGTGCCGGGCGAGCGTGTTCAGGTTCATCCGCAGCGCCTGCCAGCCCATGCGCGAGCCCAGTTCGGCCCATTGCGAGGGCGAAAGCGGGAAGGTCGTCAGCCACTCGAACGGTACCGGCGGCAGATCTCCCTCACGATCCCGTTTCCACGCCTCGAAGGCGGCGATTTCCGCAGGCAGCGCCGCCACATCGTAGGGCTTGCCGAGTAGCCAGCCATAAAAGGCGCGACGTTCGGCCGTCTGCGGTGCCGGGTGCACCATGCGGACGATATCGGCGAGGCTCGGATCCCTGCCGGTGGCCGTCTGCATCAGATCGCGCATGGAGGCATGCTCCAGCCACTCCTTCACCAGGCGCTTGGGTCGCGTGCCGAGCGATTTGCGTCCGACCTGACCCGAGCGCAGGATCTGCACATAGCTCCTGAGCATCCGGCCATTGTCGATCACCCGCTCGAAGACCGGAACGGCCAGTTCGGGTCCCGCGACCGTCAGCCAGGCCGCCAGCAATGCCGGCATGTCCTTCATCGCTCCCGATCTGCGTGCGTGGATCGCTGCCTGTGCCACGAAGTGCGGCGTGCAGGCGCGGGCGGCATCGAGCACATCGCCCAACTGGGCGCTGGCACCGGTGTAGAAATTGTCGGCGAGCGAACCGGTCGCCGCGATCTGGGCAAGCCGGGCCTCGGCGTCATGGTCATAGGCCGTGCCTCCGGCGCGATTGACGCTGTCGGCACGCGGCAGGGCAGGGGCCGACGGCGAAGCGAAGAGCGTCTTGTTGGCCATGATCGAAAACCCTCGAACCATCCTTGCGCTTCCCGGGGCAGCCGGCCCATTCCGGCTGCCCCTTCCACACTGCAGTCAGGCGATGTCCTGACGCCCTGTTCATTGCAGCGAGCGTGCCAGATATCCGACCATGCGCCGAAAATCTTTTCAAACCATTGCAAAAAATGAATTAATTTTGGCTCAATTTGCGTTAGATAT
>JAGREZ010000447.1 GCA_020446285.1 Geminicoccaceae bacterium | reverse complement strand
GGCCTCGTCAAGGCGCAGGCCGAGGAGGAGGGGCTCGACAGCATCTTCAGGGAAGCCGGTTTCGAGTGGCGGGAAGCAGGATGCTCAATGTGTCTCGGCATGAACCCGGACCAGCTCGTTCCCGGGGAGCGCTGCGCGTCCACCTCCAATCGCAATTTCGAGGGACGCCAGGGCCGGCTGGGCAGGACCCATCTGGTCAGTCCCGAAATGGCAGTCGCCGCCGCGATCACCGGCAAGCTCACCGACGTTCGCACGCTTTGAGGATCGACGCGGTCGTCTTCGATCTCGACGGCACGCTGGTCGACAGTGCTCCCGATCTCCATGCCGCGGCGAATGCCATGCTTCGTGAGCTCGGACGAGAACAGCTTGCACTGGAGGTCGTGACCTCCTTTGTCGGTAACGGCGTCCGCAAGCTGGTCGAACGCTCGCTGAAGGCGACCGGCGGGGTTCCGGACGAGGCGGAAAGCCTCGCGGCGCTCGCCCTGTTCGAGCGCCATTACAGCGAGCATTCCGCCGATCTGACGCGCACCTATCCGGGTGTTCCCGAGGCGCTCGCCGGCTTGCGGCGGTCCGGCCGCAAGCTCGCCATCTGTACCAACAAACCGCATGAGCTGGCGGTCGATGTCGTGCAACGTCTCGGGCTGAACCGTTTTGTCGAACTGACCGTCGGTGGTGGCCTGCTGCCACAGCTCAAGCCCGATCCGGCACCGCTCATTCACTGTCTTGCGCAACTCGGTGTCGCACCGGCAGGCGCGCTCTTCGTCGGCGACAGCGAGACCGACGAGGCCACCGCGGCGGCGGCGGGCATTCCGTTCGCCCTCTTTGCCGGCGGCTATCGCGGGAAGCCGGTGGAGGCGTTCGACGCGGCGTTCGTTTTCGCTTCCTTTGACAGGCTTGGCGACATGCTCGACGACGGGATCGGGCATCGGGATGGAGGGAGCTGAGCTTGGATCGTTCCGGCACGGTGTCCACGGTGGATATTGCGGCGGCGCATCGTGGCATTGCCGCGGTGTTCCTGCTGAACGGGATGGCGCTTGGAAGCTGGGCGGCCAATCTTCCGTCGATCAAGGCGCGTCTTGCCATCGACGAGGCGCAACTCGGGCTCGCGCTTCTGGTCATGGGTGGCGGGGCGGTGCTGGCGATGGTCCTCGCCGGACCCTTCATCGACCGCAGGGGCAGTCGTGGGCTCACGCTCTGGAGCGGGCTGGTGATGGCGATGGTGCTGCCGTTGTCGGCCTTCGTGCCCTCCTGGTCGTCGCTTCTGGTCGCGGCCTTCCTGCTCGGGACCAGCAACGGCATCATGGATGTCGCGATGAACGCGCACGGGCTTGCCGTCGAACGGCAGCTGGCGCGGCCGGTCATGTCCATGCTGCACGGCTGTTTCAGCCTTGGGGGGATCGTCGCGGCGGTGCTGGTTGGCGGTAGCCTCACGCTCGGCTTCGGCCTGCAGGCCAATCTCGTCGCGGTGTCCCTGCTGCTGTTCGTCGCCCTGCTCCAGGTCGGCCGGAGCCTGCTGCCTGCCTCCGTCGAGAATGACGGCACCGGCCATGGCGCGGGCGGCGGTGTTGCGCTGGCATTGCCGACCGGGCCGCTCCTGCCGGTGGCGCTGATGGCGCTGGTGGGTTTTCTGGCGGAAGGCTCGATGATCGACTGGGCGGCCGTCTACCTGCGCGAATCACTCTCGAGCGGGGAAGCCGTCGCTGCCTTCGGTTTTGGCGTGTTCGCCGGTGCGATGGCCATCGGCCGTTTCCTCGGCGATCGCATCATCGCCCGCTTCGGCCGCCTTTTGGTGCTGCGTGTCAGTGCCCTTCTGGCGGTTTCGGGATTCGCTACAGCCCTCCTGCCGCAAGGGATCCCAACGGCGTTTCTGGGCTATGCGCTCGTCGGATTCGGTGTCGCCAACATCGTTCCCATCCTCTTTTCCGCCGGCGGATCGATGCCCGGTTTCGGCAGCGGGACCGGGGTGGCAGCAGTCGCCACCGCCGGCTATGGCGGCGCACTCACCGGCCCGGCGCTGATCGGCTTTCTTGCCAGCGCCACCAGTCTTCGCGTCGCCCTTGCCACGGGTGCGGTGTTGCTGATCGTCATTCCGCTCTTCGCCCGCAGGGCCCTGCGCCCCGCCGGATTCCGCCCGGTCAAGGTCGAAAATCCGGTCATTCCCTGATCATCGTACTGTCACCGGTCGGCCGCTAGCCTTGCTTTGCCTCCTGGAAATGGCAATCATCGGCGCATGAGATCGAGTGTACCTGCGAACATCGGATCCGACGGACGCATCGTCGCCGTGTTGGGGCCGACCAACACCGGCAAGACCCATCTCGCGGTGGAACGCATGCTGGCCCACGAGAGCGGCATGATGGGCTTTCCGCTGCGCCTTCTCGCCCGCGAAATCTACGACAGGATCGTCGCGATCAAGGGAGAACGGGCGGTCTCGCTGATGACCGGCGAGGAAAAGATCGGTGCGGACAATGCCCGCTACGTCATCGCCACGGTCGAGGCGATGCCGATGGAACGGACCGTCGCCTTCCTCGCGGTCGACGAGATCCAGCTCTGCGCCGATTACGAGCGCGGCCATGTCTTCACCGACCGCCTGCTGAACGCACGCGGCTATGCCGAAACGATGTTTCTCGGCTCGGACACGATCCGGCCCCTGCTCAGGCGCCTGGTGCCGTCGGCCGAACTCGTCACGCGGCCCCGTTTTTCCACCCTCAGTCACGCCGGACAGTTCAAGCTCAACCGCCTTCCCCGGCGAAGCGCCATCGTCGCCTTCACCGCCGGTGATGTCTATACGCTCGCCGAGGTCCTGCGGCGTCAGCGCGGAGGGGCTGCGGTGGTGCTCGGCGCGCTCAGCCCGC
>JAGREZ010000055.1 GCA_020446285.1 Geminicoccaceae bacterium | reverse complement strand
GCATATCTAACGCAAATTGAGCCTATTTAAATTGGTTTGATGGACAGTATGCGGATGAGTTTCGGGAGGCCGCCGAGGATCTATTGGAATTTTTAGATGGTGCGTTTGGCTCACCAGACGATCCAACGCCCGTGAGCGATGCCATCAACGATGCAGCAGGCGCATTTGCCGATATCCCGATTTCGCCCCTTGTGTTCGATCTGGATGGCGATGGACTGGAGCTCTCCTCATTAGCAAACTCGCCCGCGCACTTCGATTTGGACAACGATGGCTTTGCTGAGGAAACCGGTTGGGTGAATGCGGATGATGGCTTCCTCGTTCGCGACCTGAACAGCAGCGGCACCATAGACAATCAGAACGAAATGTTTGGGGAAGATGCTTCGGGGAGCGCGTGGGCCAAGCTCGCGGTTTATGATACTAACAACGACACGACCATCAGCGGCGGAGAGAGGGATGCGCTTCGCATCTGGCGGGATCTGAACCAGAACGGCAAGACGGACAGTGGAGAGCTATTCACTCTTCAGGATGCCGGTATCGCCTCGATCAACCTATACGAATTTGGCGCTAACGCCACCATCGAAGGCCATGAAGTGGACGGTAGTGGGCAATGGACGATGACATCAGGCGGCACCATCAGAAACTATTATGATGTGTTCTTCCAAGTGGACCAAATTAATAGTTGGTTCATAGGCGACGGGGTGACGGCTCCCGACATTGATCTGGATACGCTGTTCCTGCCGCTATCGCGCGGCTATGGCGCTATTAAATCCCTTCATCTGGCAGCATCCGATAATGCTGGGCTCAAGGCGAGTCTTGAAAACTTGATGACGACGACCTCTTACAGCACACTTAATGACCAGATATTCGATGTGTTATATGAATGGGCCGGGGTTGATACTGTTTTGCCTGCTGCGGGCGGGGACTTTGTCGACGGTCGTACTCTGGAATTTCTGGAGCATCTCGGGGACAGCGAGTATCTAAAATTTAGTTGGAGTGGCGATGCTACAGAACCTCAATACCCCGAGCCGGCAAGCTGGGTTATTGACGCTTTCATTTCCGCCTTTGCTGAATTGAAGTCCCGCCTTCTCGTGCAATCGGCCTTTTCCGGCGTATTCATCAACAGCTATTATGATTTCACCCAAGACAAGCTCGTATTTGGGGAGAATCTGGATTTTTATCTTTCACGCGCTGCAGGGTTGGCTCCCGAATCGGAAGTGGAAAGCCCTTGGTACTGGTCGGAGATTGCCAATATCATAGTGCAGAACAGCACTGCGTTTGGTCTCTCGGAAGGCGCTGCAAAAGCACAAGTAGATGCTTATGCAGGATATACGGTAGAAGTATGGGATAATTACCTCCAGGGAACGTCTGGAGGAGAAGAGTGGGTCGGCAGTTCTGGCCGCGACTATATCCTCAGTGGCGATGGAAATGATAAAACCCTTGGTTATGGAAACTCGGATCATATTGAACTTGGTATGGGGAACGATACAGCCTTTGGCGGTGAAGGGAATGATACGCTATATGGGGATGCCGGAGATGATCAGATCTATGGTGATTATGCAAACGATCTTCTTTTTGGTGGAGATGGAAATGACCGCTTAATTGGAGACCGTTTTCTAGATGAAACAGGCAATGATACGCTTTATGGCGGCGGTGGGAATGATTATCTGAAGTCGAGCTACGGCAATAATATTCTTTTCGGTGAAGCGGGAAAGGATAGTTTGACGGGGGGTAACGGATCAAACACGCTAGTTGGAGGGGCAGATGCGGATAAACTCTATCTCGATAACAATGCCTTCGATCTGATTAAGTACACTGCTGTCAGTGACAGTACGGTGGTTATATCTGGGACGAGCATAACGAGAACCAATGCGGATTATCTACAATATTTTGAAGATGGCGTGGACAAAATTGATTTGTCGGCGCTAGGGTTTTCGGCATTGACAACCAATAGCACCACGCTGTTCAATCAAGTGCGAGCAGTGAACAGTGGTGGATACACGCATGTAGTGAATGATCAAACGGGATTTGGTTTTTACTTTCACAGCGACGACCTATTGAGCCAGATCGACGCATCCGATTTCATCTTCGCCAATCCGTCCGCGACGATCACCGGCACTGCCAATGCGGATAGTCTGACAGGCGGTGCGGCAATCAACGACGTCATGAGCGGGCTGGCGGGCGTTGATACGCTGAAGGGAGGAACGGGAGACGATACCCTCAACGGCGGTGCAGGGGCAGATTACCTCTATGGTGAAGCCGGGGCGGATATCTTCACGATTGCGACCCTCTCGGACAGTGCCATCACCGGCAATGCGTTCGACCGGATTCTCGATTTCGAGAACGGGATCGATACGATCGATCTAAGCGCACTGGACTTCTACGGCATCACCAGTGCCAGCGTCACCACCCCGGGCCTGCTGAGATACTATCTCAATAGCGGCGGCACAATAACCTACCTAAAATCCGATCAGGTGGACTTCATGATTAGCATTAATGGTAATCATATGAGCAATCTGGATGCGAGTGACTTCAGCTTTGGCGGGCAGGCGCCGAATTTCGTCTACGGCACGGCCTCGGCAGAGTCCCTGATTGGAGGGTCTGCATCGGAAGCGCTCTACGGGCTGGCCGGGAACGATACCCTGAAAGGGGGCAATGGCCACGACACGCTCGAGGGCGGGGCAGGGGCCGATCGCCTTTACGGGGAAATCGGTCAGGATGTGTTCCGCATCCAGGAGGTCTCGCACAGCGTGAACAGCTCGGGAGCCTACGACATCATCTATGGCTTCGAGAACGGTCTCGACAAGATCGATCTCACCGGTCTGGGCTTTACCGCGTTCGTTGCGGGAGCGCCGGGAGCGGGGCAACTCGCCGCCTCGCTGAATAGCGGCGGGACGGTGACCTATATCAAGTCGGACACCGCGACCAACTTCCTGATCAGCATCGACGGCAACCATCTCGCGGCGATCGACGCCTCGGATTTCATCTTCGGGCCCGTGTCAATGTTTACCGGCACGGCGGGGAATGACAGCCTCACCGGCGGTACCGGCGGGGATGGCCTGTTCGCCTTTGCAGGCGATGACACCCTGCAAGGGGGCGACGGTGCAGACACCCTCATCGGCGGGGTGGGCTTCGACCGGCTCTATGGCGGTGCAGGCGCGGACCATTTCAAGTTCACGAGCGTGAGCCACAGTCTGAATGTCAGCGGCCAGTACGACCGCATCTACGATTTCGAGGATGGAGTCGATAAAATAGATCTGAGTGGCCTTGGCTTTACCACCCTCGTTGCGGGAACACCGGGAGTAGGGCAACTGCGCGTTACGGTCAATTCGGATAGTAGTTGGACTTATATCAAATCGGATACGGCGACAAATTTCCTGATAGCAATTCAGGGAGATGTGCTTGCCGACCTCGACGTTGAGGATTTCATCTTCGGGTAGATTCGTGAGTGGCGGATATTGTTGACAGGGTGATGGTGGCTGCCTACTGCCTTTCCTGATCCGCCTTCTGGATAGCGTCCTGCATTTGGGGGCCGAATGACCGACGCGCCACGCCAACGGCGGGTGATTTCTGAGGGTTCTTGTTAGCTGCCTTTCATTGCTTCCCCAAGCTTGATGACAAATTCTGCCCCAAGATCGAGCAGCGGCTTCGGGACGAGCGCGAACAGCGCGCCGAGCAACGAGCTGCTGGCGAAGACCATCCACACCGCTACCACGATAAGGATGAGGATGCGCGTGCCCCAATAGGCGGATTTGAACCATTCCGAGAGCGGCCGCTTCGGCGGTGCATAGGCCGGGTACGGATAGGGATGCCCCGCATAGGCCGGGTGCGGCAGCGGTGCATCGCGCTGCGCGGCTTCCCGCTCTGCCTGTTCCATCTCGCGCTGCGCCCGCTCGACCTCCCGCCGTTCCCGCTGCCGCTGCCACCAGGACGGCCCCTCATCGAGAGCCTGAGCCGGGGACGCACTGAAAGCAGGCGCTTCCTGATGCAACTCTTCCGCCTGCTCGACCCGGCGGCGGGCGAGCGCGATCTCCCGATCTTCGTCATCGTCTTCAACGGCCGACATGGGCGATGACGCGCTACGGGCCGGTGAACGGAGAGGGGCGGCACTCTCCACAGCACGCTGCCGCAGTGCACCAGGCCCTCGTGTGAGGAGGGTCCGCAGACGCCACCACTCGTATCGTCGAACCTCCGGGCCGACGATGTAGAGCGCGAGAAGATAAGAGCCTAGCGCTACATAAGCAGGGAAACGCGGCAGCACCATATTTGCAAAATCAAGGCGATATCCAAAAATCGGCATGAGCAGTTCAGAGATTGGATACCCTAGATATGTAAGAAAGAAGATCAGTTTTATCTCCGGGAAGTACCCATGGATGATAGCTTCAATGAAGTAGAAAAGATGACCGAAGTACATCAGTAGGAATACAAACAAAGTCAGTCGCAGGATGAATACGCTATGCGCTGCGAAGGATACCGCTAGGGATGCAATGACGACCCATATGGTGATGAATTTTATATTCAGGAAGAAAACAGCGTCGAGGAAAGAGCTTCCTGTCATAGCGATTGCTTATCGCTCGGGCTCAATCGAACGTTCCTGATCGCGTTCGCGGCTCAGCTCCTCACCTTGCGGCAAGGTCTTTCCGTAGAACTCAGCCAGGCTATCCGCCTTCTCGGGAGCGGCTTCCTGCACCGGAGCTACCGCCTCCGTCACGGCGCGGCCGTACCACGGCTCCTCGACAACCTTCTGCCGGATATCGTCGCGCGCCTGGAGGAGACCGTCATAGAGCGCTTCGAGCGCACCCCTGGCCATTCGCTTTCACCCCCTTACGCCCCTGCTGCATCTTTCTGATGAACCCGCTAAGGAAAGTTCATCGCTGCACCGCAAAACGTCAACGGTCTGATGGGTTCGCCTCCCTATATTTTCGACCTTAACGCGCCCCTGCTGCAACTCTCGCCCCGCGACGCCTGGCGGCTTCGGGATGCGTGCGAGGGAACGGCCATCTTCGGCGGTACCGGATCGGGCAAATCGAGCGGATCGGGGCGCGCCCTCGCCCGTGCATTCCTCCGGGCAGGCTTCGGCGGCATCGTCCTCTGCGCCAAGCAGGACGAGGAGCGCGAGCGCTGGAGGTCTTACGTCCGGGAGACCGGCCGCGCCCGCTCGCTGATCGTCTTCGACGCCAGCGGCACGCGCCGCTTCAACTTCCTCGAGTACGAGATGGCCCGCGCCCGCGACGCGGGCACGTTCGACATCGGCAACATCGTCTTGCTCTTCATGCGGATCGCCGACGCGGCGAGCGCGAGCGGCGGCAAGAAGCAGGACCGCGAGCCCTTCTGGCGCGACGCCGTGCGCGGCATGCTGAAGAACGCCATCCTCGCCCTCTGGCACGGGCGGGGCCGTGTGCGCCTCTCCGAGATCATGCGGATGGTGGATACCGGCCCCAGCTCCGCCCAGCAGCTCCATGACCGGGAATGGCGGCAGGCGTCCTTCCACTACGAGACGCTGCGGCTGATGATGGACGAGCCGGTGCACCCGATCGCCCGCGAGGAGGCGGAGGAGGTGGCAATGTACTGGCCCCGGCTCTTCACCCGCTACGGGGAGAAGACGACGGGGGGCATCGTGGCGACGCTCGCGACGATGGTGGACCCGTTCCTGACGGGGAAGATGCGCGAGCTGTTCACGACCAGCACCAACATCGTGCCGGAGATGACGCACCAGGGAGCCATCATCCTGATCGACCTGCCGGTGAAGCAGTGGCACGAGGCAGGGCTGATCGCGCAGCACATCTTCAAATTTCTCTGGCAGCGGGCGACCGAGAGCCGCCCCGTCACGCCCACGACCCGGCCGGTCTTCCTGTGGGCCGACGAGTGCCAGTTCTTCGCGAGCGAGTACGACAACGAGTTCCAGAGCACAGCGCGGCGGTCCGTGGCGTGCTCGGTCTATCTCACGCAGAACCTCTCCGGCCTCTATCACCACATCCCGGCCGAGAAGCCGGAGCATGCCGCCGAGAACCTGCTCGGCAACTTCCAGACCAAAATTTTTCACGGCAACACCAACACGCCGACGAACACATGGGCTGCCGAGATGATCGGCAAGACCGTCCAGTGGCGGCGGAATGTCGGGGAGAACGAAGGGCACAGCGAGAGCACCGGCAGCAGCTATGGCGAGAGCCGCAGCGAAAGCCGGGGCATCAATGTCGGCATCACCGATGGCGGCGGGGAGAACAGCGGCTCCAGCAGCAGCTCCTCGAACATGAACTACACCAGCAGCGGTTCTTCCGGGACTTCGACGAGCTGGGGACGCAGCGAAGGATCGAACCGCAGCCTCTCGGGCGGCATCACCACGGGGACGAATGAGAATCGCAGCATCAATACCGGCCGCAGCCAGGGCGCGAGCGAGGTGATCGACTACCAGCTCCAGCCCAACGCCTTCACCATGCTCCGAAGCGGCGGGGAGGAGCACGGCTTCATCGTGGACGGCATCGTGGTCAAGGCGAAGCGATGGAAGCATTCCGGCTCCGTCTGGCTGCCGTGCGAGTTCCCGCAAGACTGATCGCCCATGCAAGCGCTCGCCCGTCTGATCGCCTTTCCCTTTCGGCTCCTGGGCGAGCTCGTCCGGTTCGTTCGCTGGCTGCTCTTCATGGTGCTGATGCTGCTCGGCAACCGGCTGGCGATGGCCTTCGGCGGATTCGGGGTATGGCTGTTTTTCACCGGCTTCCGGCCGATGCGCCCCGACGAGACGCCGCTTGCGATTGGGGCCGTCGTGGCATGGCTGGCCTTTTGCGCATCGGCAAAGACCATTGCCCGCCTCATCGTCCGCCCCGGCATGCGGCTCGAGCCGATCAAAATGCCCGCCCCGCCGAAGAAACCGGCCAGGACAACCGCCCCGCCAACAGCCAAGGCGAAACCGGTTCCTGTCATCATCCCGCCCGTGCCAGGAGGCCCGACGCCACCCAAACCGACCCGCGTGGCGCTGCTCGTGCCTCCTGCTCCGGCAGCCGCTTCCCCGGACGAGGAGCGCATGGTGGCCGCCCTTTCCCCGGCGCTGCGTGACCTGATCCAGCGGCGCGGTTAGCGCCTCCCCTTCCCTTCTCCCGTGGATCGTACCGCGCCAGGCGCGGCCGTCGTCTCGCGTCCCGTCTCCTTCCCCGTGGTCTCGCCCGAAGCAGGGTCCGCCGGTTCCTGCCGTGCGTCGCCTTGCCGTCAATCCCCGGCCCGCGCCGAGAACCCGTGTGGGGGATGACGGCGGCGGCTCGTGCCGCACGGCGCATGGAAGGCGTCCCTCGGGACATCAACCACTCACAAAAGGAGAAAGACCATGACGAACGACAACACCAAGCGCCCGACGCACCGGGTCTATCACGAGGTGAAGAACAAGGACGGCAAGACCGTCCGCAGCACCGAGATCGGTGCCATCTGGCCGAAGCGCAGCGGCAGCGGCTTCAGCATGAAGCTCGATTATGTGCCGGTCGATTTTACCGGATGGCTCGACATCCGCGCCCTCGAAGACGCCGAGGAGGCGCAAGGGGGTCGCCAGTGATCCCCCGGTTCTCGCTCCATCACGGCGATTGCACCGCCATCCTCGCCACGCTCCCTTCCGGGAGCGTGGACCTGGTGGTCACCGATCCGCCCTATGTCGAAAATTTCCGCGACCGGCAGGGACGCCGCATCCGCACCGTCGGCGGGATGGACTGGATCGAACCGGCTTATGCGGAGCTGTTCCGTGTCCTGAAACCCGACAGTTTCTGCCTCTCTTTCTACGGCTGGCCGTTCATCGACCGCTTCATGGCGGCGTGGAAGGCGGCCGGATTCCGGCCTGTCGGGCATCTCTTCTGGGAGAAGCCCTACACGTCGAGCGTCGGCTATGTCTCCGCACGGCACGAAGAAGCGTTTCTGCTGGCGAAGGGCGATCCCGCCCGTCCAGCGAAACCGCTACCGGACGTGCTGCCGTGGGAATATAGCGGGAACCCGCTGCACCCGACCCAGAAGGCTGTTTCCGTGATCCAGCCGCTCGTGGAGACATTCTCCCAACGTGGCGATCTGGTGCTCGACCCATTCATGGGTTCCGGAACGACCGGCCTCGCCTGCGCCCGTCTCGACCGGCGCTTCGTCGGCATCGAGCTGGACGAGACTTACCACCGAGCCGCCGAGCGCCGCATCGAGGACGCTTATCGCCGGGCGGACCTCATCCATCTTCGGGTGGCCGTCGCGTCTTAGCGCGGCGGACCCTTCCCTTGCGCGACGAGCTGCGGCACGCGCGTTTGATGGATGGTGACGCGATCCACCGACGGCTGGTTCCCGGCGGGGCTATGCCACCGGCCGGGATCGTACTCCTGGATGAAATCCACCTTCCGATGGCGGATGAGGCGGCGGAGCTCGCCGAGATTCCGGCCTTCGAGCGTGACCGCTCCCGACGTCGCCTTCAACGTGACGATGGTATCGCCCACCCCTTCCGCGCCGGTGATGTACGGGTCGCGAATCTGCACCCACTCGCCCGACCGGCAACGGATCTCGATATCGTTGGTGTCGGTATGCTCCCGTCCCCAGGGCGCATAGGGCTCGCCTGCGGAAGCGACCGTAGTCGTCGGCGTCGGCGCGGCTTGCTCCGCGATTGCCGCCGTCACTCCCTGCGTGGCGGTCGCTTTTGCATCGGGCGGCGTGCCCCAGAGCGCTGAGAGCCTATCTTTCAAGACCCGTCTCCCGTGCTGGCCGTTCCGGTTCCGGCACCAAGGCCGAATAGAGGCGATCAAGGCCGAGCGACCGCGCCGTGCGGGCAAGGAATGCGCCGACCCGCTCTTCCACCGCGTGCGGCTCCTCGCGCTCCATCAGATCGACATAGTCGCGGATGCGGTTCTTGTGCTTGACCGCCACCCATTGCGAGAAGCGCTCACGGATGCGCCCCGTCAGTTCCTTCAGCCGCAGGGCGAAGCCGAGATAAGGCTGCGGATCGCGGGTGAAATACCGCGCCCGAGCCTCGTAATGCGCTGCCTCCTCGTGCCGTCCCGCATCGCGTGCCTCGAGCGCCAGGCCTTCGGCCTCGACGCGCCGCTCCTCGTAAGAACGATGATCGAGCCGCCGCACGGAGGCGGTTTCCTCGAGCACATGGTTCTGCCGGGCAGCCGTCCGCTCGCGGATGCCGTCATAGGTCTTCTGGTCGTTCCAGCTTCGCGCGACGCTCCCGGCCGACTTCTTCTCGAACCCCTCCCCATCGGCCGCGATGGGCCGCATGGTGAGCTGCACATGGCAGTGCGGCTGGAAAAGGTAGTAGGCCTTGTTCTCGCCGCCGCGTCCGCTGGTGACCATGACGTGCTGCGTTTCGGTGCGGGCGGACGACGCCTCATCGAGGAACGGCAGACCCCAGGACCGCCATTTGGCGATCGTCTCCCCCGTCCCTTCCTGCCCGAGCTTCCAGGCGCGCCCGTAGCGATGGATGGCGACATCGGCGACCATGCCGCGCGCGACGAACTCCTCCCGCGCCACCTCACGCGCGATGCCGATGCGCTGCTCCGGCGTAAGGTCGTAGGAGAACAGGAATTCGTATTCGCGGGCGACCTGGCTATCCTTCCGCCGCTCCGCCTGCTCGGCCCGGTTCCAGAGCTGGTGCCGATCCATGGCCCAGGCGGGCGCTTCGTCCGGTGTGATGATCTCGGCATGCTCGACACCGCGCCGGTTGGTGTAGTCCCACGTCTCGGCGGTGCGTCCATCGGTGAGTTTGGAGCCGGAGCGATAGGCGGCCGAGCGCACCGCGTTGCGACCCTCGGATCGTTTCATCGGCTTGATGCGCGTGTGCAGCGTCGTTTCGTTCACCACCGCCATGCCCGAGGCCTTTCCCATCGGTTCGTTCGCTTCAGCAGGCCGGATTGACTAAGTGTGCACAGATACATTGCTGCGCAATGTGGCCCACGTCAATCCATCCAGCCTCCGCTCTCTGGACCATTCAGCGTAGCGGAAGGCGGTTAATTTCACGTCAAAGCAATGTGAAAGAATGGTTTACGGAGACAGCTACGAGATATCTCATAGATATCTTGGTGGCAGAGGGATTTCCCGTCTGTTGCTGCCGTTTATCCTTTCCTATCCCGCGTCTATTTGCCTTCATTGCATGCATATGCTATATTCAACGCATGCGTCCTCATGAGCCTCAATCCGAGCCACCCATGGCCAACCTGACAATCCGCAAACTCGATCCGGCGGTGAAAGAGCGCCTGCGCGTTCGGGCCGCGCGCCACGGCCATTCGATGGAAGAGGAGGCGCGCCGCATCCTGAACGAGAGCCTGACGACCGAGCCTGCCAATGCGTTCGACCGGCTGCGGCGGCATTTCGCTGGTATCGGCGATGTTGAGCTCGAGCTGCCCCCTCGCCTGCCCGGTCGTGAGCCGCCGACCTTCGAGTGATGTACGTCTTCGACACCAACGTTCTGTCCGAGGTGATGAAGGAGGAGCCGCACCCTTCCGTCGCCGCCTGGCTACGCGAGTGTCCTGCCGAGGCGATGTTCACCACGGCGGTCTCCCGCAGCGAAATCTTCTACGGCATCCGGCGGCTGCCTGAGGGAGCCAAGCGTCAACGTCTGGAGCGGGCGGCACAAGCGATGTTCGCCCAGGAATTTCAGTCCCGCGTCCTGCCTTTCGACGCCGATGCCGCCGATGCGTATGCGAATCTGCGGGTCGCACGTGTCCAGGCCGGACGGCCCCTGTCGGCCGAGGACGGCATGATCGCGGCTATCGCCTTGACCGAAGGGGCCGCTGTCGTCACCCGCGACGTCGGAGGGTTCGACGGCTGCGGGGTGACGGTGATCAATCCGTGGCAGGGATAATGCCATCGCGGAGCTATGTGCCCAGCCGCCGCTTCACCTCTTCGATGAGATGGGGTGAACCTTCGACCTCGATGGAGAGGTTCTGCAGGTTCCGCCCTTTGACGCGCAGCTTCGGACGCTCGCCGGTTTCAGGGTCTCGGATGCTGCCGACCTTCCGTACCAGATCGTCCCGGATTTCCTCGAACATGGCCTGCTTGAGCACGTCACCGATCTCACCAGGGCGCACCTTCCGACCATTAATCTCAAACGTCACTTCAATCATACTCTTCTCCAAATGTGGAAAGGGGAGCCGGACCGGCTCCCCTTTTTCAGGCCGCCGCAGCGCGGCGGCTGTTAATCCAGTCCCATGCCTCCTTCGGCAGCCACCCACTCTTGTCCTTGGTGACGCCGATGATCAGCATACGGTCGTTCTGGTCGATGTGCGGCGAAACCCGCTGCCAGATGCCGTCAGCGGTCAAACTGGTATCGACCAGCCAGGTCGAGCCGAGGTGATGCCACCAAGAGCCACAGCCCTTGATGGCGTCGTAGAGCGCCGCGTAATCGCGCCCCGGCTTCTTCAAGTCGTAGTTCACAGCGTAAATCATCGTTCAGGTCCTTTCCGCCGCTGCCGACCGCCGGAATTGGCGAGTATGCAGGGGCATCATCCTCCTATGCGCCGACACGACCCCGGCTCGGACATCCCATGCGATGTCCGAACGCATCAGCCGATGGCGCATTGGAGGTTGGAAAGGGGGGCGCTAACCGCATGACATCTGGCCAACCAGAGGTGGCGCACCTTACGCCAGCCGAACTCGCCGACGCGATCCGCGCGATGTCCGACGCTGGATGGAACCGGCTTCGCAAGGTCGCTGCTTACTACTGCCGAGGCTGTCCTCTCTCGCCGGACGATCTCCTACAGGAAGCATGGGTGCGCGCATTCGACGGCACTCGGCATTGTCCGCGCAATGTCGATGTCGTCCGGTTCATCGCTTGGGTCATGCGCAGCATCGCCTCCGACGGCGCGAAGGCACACAGCCGACGAGAGGCCAGGGCTGAAAAGGAACCAACGGATCTCAGACTCGTCCCCCGCACCGGGGATGCTGAGACTTTCGATGTGGTGAGCGACCGGACGCCGACGATCGAGGACCAGTTAGCCAGCTCTCAGGAATCAGGGCGAATTAAGCAGGCGGTCCTCGCCCTTTTTGCCGACGACGTGACAGCCGAGACGATGGTCGAAGGCATCATGGAAGGAATGGACGGCGAGGAGCTGCGTGCCCTCACCGACCTGGACAAAACCGCCTTTGCCTCGAAGCGGAAACTGATTCGCCGCCGCATCGACAAGGCATACCCGAATGGATGGAAGCCATGACCGGAAAACCCCAGAGCGACCAAGACGCGCTCAACCGGCTGGCCGATGCCCTGGTTGAAGACCTCCTCGAGACGTCCGATCAGGACATTCTGGCCGAGGTCAGAGAAGACAACGACGACCCTTCCGCCATCGCCGCGAACATGCGGGCGATGTTCGAGAAGACGGTCGCTTCGGCCGGGAAGGCGCGGCTTGCCGCCGCCAGGTCCGCTATCGTGCAGGACCGTCAGCGGTCTGCCGTGGTGATATCTCTCGACCCGGCGGAAGCTCGCCGGAGACTCGAACGCATCGTCGCTAACGATCCAGAGACCGCTCGCAAACTCACATTGGCAGCCCGGAAGGGCGAAGGTCTCTCCGATAGCGACGTCCTCAGCATGCTCGAGGACCTTGAAGAGTTGGGCGTTCAGCCACCGCCGGATCAGACGGACGATAACGCGTGAAGGCATTGACAGCAGCAGAACGCCTTCTGCAGGAGCTCGGAGTAACCGAACCAAGCGAGATTGACCTGGAAGCCATTGCCTGGACGCGCGGCGCGCGCGTCCGCTATCGCCCACTTGACGGATGCGAGGCGCGCATCACCGGCAATGGTGACCGGGCGATCATCACCGTCAACGACCGTAGTTCTCCCCGGCGTCGTCGATTCTCACTCGCCCACGAACTGGGCCACTGGCACTATCATCGCGGCCGTCTGCTGGTTTGCCGCGCCAGCGAGATCGGGGCGGCCGCACAGCATGCCTCCTCCTTTGAGAAAGTCGCCGACACGTATGCGGCTGATCTTCTCATGCCCCGGTATCTGTTCGATCCCATCGCGCGTGCGCATCGCAAACTAACCTTCCAAACCGTCGCAGCAATCGTGGAAGCGTTCGATGTCAGCCGTCCCGCTGCTGCCATCCGCCTGATCGAAGCGCGTCACTCCCCTGCCCTTCTGGTCTGCCACGGCCCGAACGGGCGCAAGTGGTTCGCACGATCCCCCGACGTGCCAAGCCGCTGGTTTCCCCGCGACGACCTTGATTCTGAGAGCTTTGCGTTCGGGGTCCTGTTCGGGCGGCAACCTGATGATCGGATGCCGCATAAAATCGGGGCGGATGCCTGGTTTGAGCGGCTGGAAGCGGAAAGATACGAGCTACAAGAGCAGACCATCCGCACAGCGGATGACGAAATTCTGACGCTTCTCGTGATCACGGACGCTGACATGCTGGAGGAATGGGAGCCGTCGGCACGCCGAGCGCGATGACTGGCGCGCCCTTCGGGCCGGGCTCTACTCGGTCCCCTCCCCGCGCCGCTGTCGCGTCGCGGCCCTCTGGTGACGATCCCTCGCGCGAGAACGATCAGCGGCTCCGGCTGCGCCGGGCTTCTTCCTTCTGAGATAAGGGGGCCTGCGGCCCCCAAGGCGGTCAAGGCAACCCTTCGGGCTGCGTCAGGGCATCCCCCAAATTCCTCACGGAATCCGGGTGGTCCCCCCTGCCCCGACTCCGGCCTTGACCGCATCCCCCCGCTCATCGGCGCGGGCCTAGTCCGGTTGCAGTCGCAACCGGAAATTCAACTAGGAGACAAGCCGATGAGACAGACCAGCCACCCCACCACGCAGCAACTCGGGTTCGACGCCCTGCTGCTCGATGCCGACCAGACCAACCACGCTCGCAAGCTGGAGGACGAGACCCGGCATCTCCCCGCCACGATGACGGACGCCCTGCCCTTCTTCGCCGAACTGCTGGAGGAACACCACGCCGCGATGCTGGCGGGACAGGTGGACGAGGTGATGTTCTGCCGCGCCGAAGCGCACCGGCTCGCCGTGAAGCTGAACGGCGGCAAGGCGGGTATTCTCGCCGACCAAGACAGCCCCGGATACGTCCTCGCCCGTGAGACCGAAGCCGCGCCCGGTGCGGTGCCCATCTGGGGACAGAAGGGCAGTTTCATCGTCACCGCCGCCGGTACCCGCGTGCGCATCGAGATGGACGGGGTATTCGGCATCGGAGCCAGTAGCGCTTTCTGGCCCGGCTTCGCCGCTCACGCCGTGGATTTCGACCGGCCCTTCATCAGCGAGACGGGATATCGCAGTTTCCTCGGCATCTTCGCCGAACCCGCACCCGGCCTCACCCCCGACAGCTTCGCCGTTGAAATCCTCACGGGCTACATCCGCCGCGAACTGAGAGGACGGCTCGTCCCCATCACGCGGCGCTACCGCGACCGGCAGGCAGTGTGAGGGAGGGCCGGACCATGACCACGCACTCCCCTACTCGCGCCGACATCTACACCCGCATCACCAGCGCCATCATCGAGCAGCTTGAGACTGGCACGCGTCCCTGGGCGAAACCGTGGAACGCCGAGCACCTGGCCGGACGCATCACGCGGCCCCTGCGTGCGAGCGGGAAACCCTATCGCGGCATCAACGTCGTGATGCTCTGGATGGCCGCCGAAGCCAAAGGCTACAGCGCCCCCATCTGGATGACCTATCGGCAGGCGGCAGAATTAGGTGGGCAGGTCCGCAAGGGCGAGCACGGCACCGCGATCGCCTATGCCGACAAGTTCCGCAAGACCGAGACCGCCGACAGCGGCGAGGAGGTGGAACGGGAAATCTTCTTCATGAAACACTACACCGTCTTCAATGTGGAACAGGTGGACGGCCTCCCTCCCCACTTCTACGCGACCGCCGCGCCCCAACTCGACCCCCTCGCCCGGCTCGACCATGCCGATACCTTCTTCGCCTCACTTGGCGCGGACGTGCGGCACGGCGGCAACCGCGCCTTCTATGCCATTGAGCCGGACTTCGTGCAGATGCCGCCCTTCGAGAGTTTCAGGGACGCCGAAAGCTACTATGCCACCCTCGGGCATGAGTGCATCCACTGGACGCGCCACCCGTCCCGCCTCGCCCGCGAGTTCGGCCGGAAACGCTGGGGAGATGAAGGGTATGCGCAGGAAGAGCTCGTCGCCGAGATGGGAGCCGCGTTCCTCGCCGCCGACCTTGGCCTCTATCTCGAGCCGCGCGAGGACCACGCGTCCTACATCGCCTCATGGCTCGATTTGCTGAAGAAGGACAAGAAGGCCGTCTTCATCGCTGCCAGCCACGCGCAACGCGCCGTCGATTTCCTCCATGCACGACAGGGAAGCGGCATCGAGGACGAGCCCCCGGAACCCGAACAGCGCCTCGCGGCGTGACATCCCGCCGATGGCGTCAAGATACTTGTACGATATGCCAGAGATATCTTGCAGCAAGCGAAGAGATAAGGCACCGGCGGCCCCTGGCCGCCGGACTTCCTTTCAGGAGAGCCCGCCCACCCACCCCTTTTTAGGAAGGAAGCCAGAAGGCAAGACAGGCGACAGGAGATCAGTCTGGCCGGGGTCGATGCTCACGATTCGGTACGGGCAGCCGATCCGGCGCGGGGCCGATGCGCGCCGACGCAGATAGGCGCGCGCCACGCGGCGCGCTTCCTCGAGACTGTCACAGGTGATGCGCCGTTCCTGTCCACGCTGCCCCATGCGGCCATAGCGGAGCTCGACCGTCCAATCCCCGAACAGGTCGCGACCGAGCGCCAGGCGATAGGTCCGCCGGACGTTACGTTCCGGGTGGACCGCTACCAGCGCGATATGGCACAGCTCCGACATGAGAGCATTCTAGCAGGTAGCGGAGGGATATCGATAAGATATCTATAAAGTATCTCGTGAGGATCGCCCTTTCGGATACGAGGTGCATTGCTGCCACACCAGCATCCGGCAGAGAGGGCAGGGAACCTGCTTCGTCCGATTCGCCTTGCCGGGTAGAATCGCCCCGCTATCGTCGAGATATCAACTCGATACTTTGGGGATAGCGTATGATCGTGGTCGTGGGAGGCATCAAAGGCGGTTCTGGGAAAACCACTGTCGCCACCAACCTCGCCGTGATTCGCGCCGCCGAGGGACGGGACGTGCTCCTGATTGACGCCGACGACCAGGAGACCGCAAGCGACTTCACCATTCTCCGCAACGAACGCCAGCCCGAGGCCCCGAGCTATACCAGCATCAAGCTCACCGGTGCCGCCGTCCGTACCGAGACGCTGCGGCTCCGCCAGAAATACCAGGACATCATCATCGACACCGGGGGCAGAGACACCACGAGCCAACGCGCGGCGCTGACCGTCGCTGATATGCTGCTCGTGCCCTTCGTGCCACGGTCCTTCGATGTGTGGACGCTGGAGAAGGTGGGAACGCTCGTGACCGAGATGCGGGCCGCCAACGCAGGCCTGCGGGCTCATGCCTTCCTCAACCGGACCGATCCTCGCGGCCACGACAATGACGAGGCGGCCGAGGTGCTGAAGGATACCGAGGCGCTGACCTTCCTCGATGCGCCGCTCGGCACCCGCAAGGCTTTCGGCAACGCCGCCGCCCAAGGATTTGCCGTCACCGAGCTGAAGCCTCAGGACCCGAAGGCAACCGAGGAGGTGATGCTACTTTACAGATATGTCTTCGATAGCGAGAAGATATCTCGCCTAAGAGCGGTAGGCGAATAGCATGGCTATCAGCCGCAAGCCGAAACCGGCCGCATCCGAAGGCGCGAGCGTCGATATTGATGCGCTGATCCACAAAGGCGGCAGCGTAGCAGGGGAGGGGAGCTCGACCGGCAAGCAGAAGCTCATCCCCGTGATGCTGCGGCTTCCGCCCGCCATGCTGGAGAAGGTAGATGCCTCTGTGCAGACCCGCGTCGTCCCGACAGCCCGCACCACTTGGATCATGGAAGCCATCGCCGAGAAGCTAGAGCGGGAAGGGGAGTGACCGTGGCTTTGCGTGATCTGAAAGCAGAAGGATCAGTTATTAAACCAGTGGCCGTCATCGTACAGCAGGGTAAAATCCTTGATTACATTGACGGAACCACTCAGCGTAACGAGACGCCGGAAGAGTATGTCCGCCAGGAAATAGCCAAGTCTCTGGTTCGCGAGTACAGCTACGAAAAATCTGAAATCGCTGTCGAATTTATCTTGCGCCTCGGTTCTCGAAAGCCCCGCGCCGACCTGGTCGTGTTCGACCCCGCGGACGCGCATGTACAGGATCGTGCGCGCCTTATTGTCGAGTGCAAATCGCAGAAAGTGAAGTCCACCGACCGAAAGGACGGCGTTGGCCAACTGCAGAGCTATATGGCTGCCTGTCCGAATGTAGCCTATGGTATGTGGACCAACGGTGTGGAACGCTTTTGTTACCGCCGGGTGGAAACCGCTGGGCAAATCGCCTTCGAAGAAATCCCCGACATACCTAGCAAGGGGCGTACCGAAGATGAGACCGAGCGACCGCGTTTTGATCAGCTAAAGGCCGCGTCTTCTGATGCGCTTCTTTTCGCATTCCGGCGTTGCCACAATTATATCGCAGGTAACCAAGGGCTGCAGAAGCCGGAGGCGTTTTGGGAGTTGTTAAAGCTCATATTCTGCAAAATTCATGATGAACGCACATCAGATCAGGTCGCCTTTTACGCAACGTCAAAAGAGCGTCATGGACTGAACGGCCATATCAAGGCACGTAAACGCATTGACAGCTTATTTGATGAGGTGAAAGCAGAATACCCAACCATTTTTCGGAAAAATGAGACTATCGAACTTACTCCGGCGGTTCTTACCTATATCGTCAGCCAGTTACAGATGTATTCGCTTCTAGAAAGTGACATTGACGTCAAAGGGCGGGCATACGAAGAGATCGTCGGCTCGAACCTCCGTGGCGATCGGGGAGAGTTTTTCACGCCGCGCAATATCTGCCAGATGGCGGTGGCGATGCTGGACCCGAGTGAGCGGCAGGTCATCCTTGACCCGGCGTGCGGTACGGGAGGCTTTCTCATTACGGCGATGAACTACGTTATTGAGAAAATCCGAGCCGCCGAAATCAGCAAATGGGGTGATATTGAACGCGCCGAAACCGCCAGCCGCGAGCGCGTTCAGCGTTTCGCACGCTCGCATATAATCGGCCTTGATCTCAATCCGAACCTCGTCAAAGCCTCAAAAATGAACATGGTAATGAATAATGACGGAGCGGGAGGGCTTTATCAGGCGAATTCGTTGAAAAGCCCCGCGACGTGGGAAGAGGAGCTACGAGCGCGTCAGCTTCTCGGCAAGGTCGATCTTCTCTTTACCAACCCACCGTTCGGTTCGAAAATTCCGATTGATGAACCATCCGTCCTCGAAGACTACGACCTTGGGCATAACTGGAGCTACGACGTTGACTCCGATAGATGGATTATGACGGATGCGGTTCAGAAGTCCCAGCCACCTGAAATCCTCTTTATTGAGCGGTGCGTCAAGTTTTTGAAGCCAGGCACGGGCAAATGCGCAATTGTATTGCCGGATGGGATACTCGGTTCGCCAGGGCTTGGTTATGTCCGCGAGTGGATTCTGCGCCATACCCGTGTGCTTGCTAGCATTGACCTGCATCCCGATACGTTCCAGCCGCATGTCAGCGTGCAGACCAGCGTGCTTGTGCTTCAGCGCAAGACTGAGGAGGAAATCGCGGTCGAGGCTGCGGCGAGGCGCATGAACGACTACAACGTGTTCATGGCAGTAGCTAACCACATTGGGCACGACAAGCGAGGTAATGTTACTTACGTGCGTGATCGCAAAGGCAATGAGATAATCGAAGAGATCGAGGAGACGCTGAAAGAGTATGAGGATGGAAGGCCGGTGTACAAAAAGCAACGCACGCGCCGGAAAGTAATCGACGACAACACGTTGCAAATTGCACAGGCGTTCCGGTCATGGTTGTACGAGCAAGACTAACCCCGCCGCGTGAGACACGCCAGGAGTGGCCATGGCATAAGGTTAAATCGGCGTCTTTGCACGCGTCGCTACTGTTCAGCGGCGGACGACGCATGGAGGCTGATAACTTTCTGGCAAGTGGATTTGGGACACGTCTGGCTATTGAGTCGAAGGGGGCGGGCTGGACAAGAATGATCGATGTGGCGCGAACGTGGCAGCCATCTCGGTTGAAGGGTATTCAGGTAAGTCCTGAGTTCGGAACACCGTTCCTTGCCGCGACCCAAGTTTACGATGTTCGTCCCGTACCACGGAAGTGGCTGTCGCTTAATCGGACGAGCGACTACGTGGAGCGGTTCGTGAAGGAGGGGACAATTCTACTGACATGCTCGGGAAGCGTCGGCCGGGCAACCCTCGCACATTCCACGATCGATAAGATTCTTGTCTCTCATGATCTTCTTCGAATTGAGCCTTATGAGCAAGATTGGTGGGGATGGGTTTATGCGTACCTCAGAGCCCCAACGGTACGGGAGATGATGAAGGCGGCGCAGTATGGACATATTATCAAGCATCTTGAAACCCATCACATCGATGAGCTGCCAATAGTGAACCCTGCCGATAATGACGTACTGCGCCTATGTAATGATATCGCACAGAAAGTTATCACATGCCGGGTACATGCCGCTCGAAAAATGACTGAGGCGGAGGCGGAATTCAGTGCACAGTTCCCGACTGCAGAAGTCAGTTTTGATAATGCAGGTTTCACAAATCGTGCATCAGACGTGCTATTCCGAGGGCGTCGGCGCTTTGATGCTTGGAGTCACAACCCGGAGAAGACGGCACTCGAAAAGTATCTGAAAGCTGGATGTAGAGCTTGGGTGACTCTTCGAGATGCCGGGTGCGATGTTTGGTTACCAAATCGCTTCAGAAGAATTCCTGCGGAAGATGGAGTAGACCTAATCGATAGTTCCCAAATCTTTGAGCTCAATCCCGAGTATTCTAGGAGAATCTCTGCATCAGGGGTATCCGACAAGTATAATGGGTTTGTACAGCCAGGTTGGCTGATGATGTCGCGGTCCGGCCAAGTGTACGGACTGCTGGGATCTGTGGCGATGGCGACTAAGCAGCATGAGGAAAAAATTATATCTGATGATGTTATTCGGATCGATCCGGGCTCCTCACTGCTTTCGGGCTACCTTTATGTCGTCCTAAATCATGCAGTCTTGGGAAGACCGCGAGTTAAGGCCTTGGCATATGGGTCCAGTATTCCGCACATTGAGGTGGAAGACCTGAAAGAGTGGTTAATCCCGAGGCTGCAGCCGACCGCTGAAAAGCAAATAGCGGAACTTGCAGAGCGTGCGTTTACACTTTGGTCAGAAGCCGACGAGTACGAGAACAGACTTGCAGATATTGCCGAGGCAGAGATAGAGCGTCTACTGCATTCAAAGGACTAGTTTTAGGCGACAGCGCCCTCTTGTGTGCAACGCTATAGGTAATAGTGTTGCATGCGTGACGGCCACACTCGTATGGAATCAATGAGTTAGGGCAGGGCAGGGGATCGATTCCGCTCGACCATGCAACAGAATTGATCTACTCGGTTGCATATGAGCCTTTTCGACCCTGAGGGAAACCGCCTCTATCTCACTGCTGAAGAGCGGGCCGCCTTCATGGCAGCCGCCAGCCGGGCTGACCGCCCGGTGCGGACCCTATGCAGCGTCCTTCATTTCACCGGCTGCCGCATCTCCGAGGCGCTGTCGCTCACGCCCCGGCGCGTCGATCTCTCCGGCCGTGCCGTCGTGTTCGAGACCCTGAAGAAGCGGCGCACGGGCGTCTTTCGGTCGGTTCCCGTCCCGCCGTCGCTCCTCGACAGCCTCGATATGGTGCACGGCATCCGCGAGCAGCAGAAGCGGCGTCAGGGACTAGGCGACGAGGAGCCGCTATGGCCCTGGCACCGCAGCCACGCATGGCGGCTGGTCAAGGCCGTGATGCGCGAGGCGGGCATCCCCGACGGGCCGCACGCCACGCCCAAGGGATTGCGCCACGGCTACGGCGTGGCGGCGATCATCTCCGGCGTGCCGCTCAATATGCTCTCGAAATGGATGGGCCACGCTACGCTCGAGGTGACGGCCATCTATGCGAACGCCCTCGGTGCGGAGGAGCGGTCGATCGCCGAACGCATGTGGAAGGAGGCGGTCTGATGTCCGCCCGCCGCCATCCCGATTCGCAGTTCGATCTCTTCGTTCCCTACGTGGCCGATCTGCCGCTGCGCGATCAGCGGGAGACGATGGAGCGGCCCTTCTTCAGCCTGGCCAAGCGCAAGCGCCTGAAGCCCATCGAGTACACGAGCCCCAACGGCGAGGTGTTCGTCAACGTCTTCCCGAACCAGGAGTTCGGGATGGCGACCATCTGGGATGCGGATATCCTGATCTGGGCCGCATCGGTGATGAACGACCGGCGCAAGCGCGGCGACAACGACCTCCCGCGCACGCTTTCCTTTCATCCCTACGATCTCCTGAAGACCATCGGCCGCGAGACCGGCGGCAGGCAATACCAGCTCCTACGTGAGGCGCTCGGCCGCCTGCAATCCACCACCATCGTCACCAACATCCGGGTGAAGCGGGGAAAGAAGCAGCGGCAGTTCAGCTGGATCGAGGGCTGGACCGATCTCGTGGAGGAGGACGGCAAGCAGAGCCGGGGGATGACGCTCACCCTGTCCGACTGGTTCTACGAAGGGCTGCTGATGGATGGCGGCTTGCTCGCCATCGATCCGGTCTATTTCTCGATCACCGGCGGCCGGGAACGGTGGCTCTATCGCGTGGCACGCAAACATGCGGGTGGGGCAGGGGAGGGAGGCTTTGCCATCCCGTTCCCGACGCTGTTCGAGAAATCCGGGGCGGAGGGGACCTACCGCCGCTTTAAGTTCGAGATGCTGGCAATCATCAAGCGCAACGACATTCCCGGCTTCCACCTTGGCCTCGAGACCGGACGCGGCGAGCCTGTCCTGCGGATGATCCGCCGCGAGCTCGCGGACGGGTACGACGGTACGACGAGACCCGCATCAAGGAAAACGCGGGAGGCGTCGCGTGCTTCCACGACGGCCCCTCCCGCACCCTTGCCACTGTTCGGACTACGCGCCCTCTCCGAGACCACGATCGCGCGCATCCGGCACGATTTCCCCGGCTGGGATGTCTACATGCTCCAGGCCGAGTACGACGCCTGGCTGGCCGACGATCCGAACCGCGCACCGAAGGATTATGAGGCGGCGTTCTATGGCTTCGTTCGCCAGCACCACGCCCGCAATCATGGGTAAGCCAAGGGAAACTGCGGCCTAGGGCGTTCCCAATGTGCCGAGTCCGGAAGGCATGCGCCGCTCAAACGCAGGGCAGCGCTAGCTTTCCCCGCGAAAAGCCTCTGCAAATCCTCCCTTTCGGTACATCGGGAACGCAGATTCGGTACATCGGGAACGCTTCAGGCGACGTTCTCGTGGATGGCTCCGCAAAGGGGAGAGCGCACCGCTATTTCGGCACATCAGGAACAAACCGTCGGCACATCAGGAACGCTTCAGTCGGCACATCAGGAACAAACCGTCGGCACATCAGGAACGCCCCGGTTCAACAACCGACTGAGAATCAACCCCTTTTCTGGCGCGCTCGGCCTCTTAACTCTTTAACATATCTCTATTTAACCTCTTAAACCCAAAAGGCCTGTGGATAACGATCGTAGACCGCCTCCTAGGGCGGCTCGCTTTGCTCGCCGGTAAACTGCGTTCGGCCTAGTCGGCCTCACCCATCATTATCTAAAAGGCGTGCGCCGTAGGCGCACCAGATACAAACGGGCGGGTTTCCGCCCGCCGATCACACCCCAGCTACAACGGCGCGCCCCTCACGGCCAGACAAGAGGGCTTGCAAGGGGTGAGGGCGGATGGGCCAGAAACAGGCCTTGAGAGCACGGGCACCCGGAAAGGCCTGTGGAGAGAAGAAAGCGCTTCGTCGCGCTGTAAGGGGCATTTCTGGCCCGATATGAGGGCACCCGGCAACGGGGTGCCTGTCCCCCGAAGGGTCGAAGCGAAGCGGACGAGGGCGCAGCCGTTGAGGGGCGCGGGAGCGGAGGCTATCTTCTTTCTCCCGAGAAACCTAGCAGCGGGTTAACGGCGAAGTAGGTCACTCTGCAGGGAAAGCCTCATGGATAATCCCTATTTCGGGCGCGTTGACGAGCAGGGCTATATCGGCACGGAAACGTCCCCCGCCGAGAACCTGGCCGACGCCGCACTGATCGCCGTCTGCAAGCGCGGGCCGATGACGGACGGCCCCGAGCTGCGGCAGGCCTTCCATGACGAGCACCACCGATTGCTCAGCGACGCCATCCGGGACGCCTACAACGCACGCGACAGCCGGAGGGTCGAGGAGCTTTCCGGATGGGTGAAAACCGCCGAGCACGACCTCGCGTGGATGTTGCAGGCCAGGGCAGGAGTGTTCGGCCAGTCCTGGCAACAATTCTATGACCGGGAAGCCTACGAGCAGGAGCGCTTCCGCGTGCATTGCCGTCGCATCCTCCGGCAGGCGTTCGAGCAAGCCATGCGCGACCATGACGAAGCGCGGATGGACGAACTCGCCGGATATCTCGACAGGAACGACACGCCGACCCTCTGCCCGCGCCGGGAAGGCGGCGACCTCCCGACGGATGTGCCGTTTTGACGTGCCCGACCGCCCGGCAGCTCATCGTCTCCTTGCTCGCCGAGAATGACCGGTTGGAGCGCGAACTCGCCTACTTCCGGGCCGAGTACTACGCCCTGAGCCTGGAAGGGTCGCTCCGACGGGCGCAGATACGCGGCGACGAGGAAGCGGCTGCCCGGCTTCAGGAGCAGTACGACGAAGCCGAGCGGATGCGCGTCCCCAATCCTCTTGCAGAACCGATATGGACCTAAGCCCCTTGTCCTTGCCGACCCGAACCGAAGCGCGTCCGGCCTCGATGTTCTGCCGGGGGCCGAACGACCGGACGCGCCACGCCAACGGCGGGTGATTTCTGAGGGTTCTACTCACAACTAACGCTGGTCGCTTGTGAGATGTGGACGTAACTTTTCCATCGTCTTTGCGCATCCTCAATGTACATCATACGTTATTAAGTGCCCCGCTTGCTTTTTATAGAGTACGATTTCTAGGCCGATTTAGTTTCTTGACCATCCATTTCAACCGCTCTAATTGTTATTACTTTTAGCACAACATCCAATCTATATGAAGATATCGAGAAATCACCTCATCCTAAACATATCCCTGATAGTCATTGGAATTATCTTTTGGCTATTGAGCGGTCTCACAGCGGATAATGAAGAATATGCAAAGGCGGTTGAGACTTCTGCTCTTGGTAAGGACATTCTCGGTAAAGACTACATATTAAGTGTCGATCCTACACAGAACATCGCCGCGCACGTTGCGGTAGTCCCCGAAGCGTATAGGGATTACGGTTTAAACGTCCGTCCGAGAATAATGAAGGGTGATGTTAACAACGACCTTCTTGCAAATGCACTTAAGATCTATGGTGGTCTTCCACCGGAAGAAGGCTCCACACATCTACGACGAACGAACGAGATGATCTCCTATGAGATAATGGGCTATTTCTTTTCTATTATAGCCACCGACATATTGTCGGATGATGAAAAAAGCAAACTCGCAAGCCGTTTGATAAACGATGCGCTAAAAAGGCTTAGGGAATCGGATCCTGCAAGCTATTTTGACATGAAGGAAACAGATCGAATGGTATTGCCATTTATTATTAACAACAAGCTATACTTATATCTGTCAAATCTTCTAGTCAGGAATAGCGACGGGCTCGGCTGCAAAAGCCCCCTGCTTCCAAACGTGATCTTCCTCAGCGAAAATATGCAAATCCTGCTCGCCTCATACGGGAGTGCTCGGCTTGAGGACGCCGCACAATTCGTGAAACCGACGTTGCGGCAGCTGAATATAATCGCCCCGAAAACCAAAGAGGCGTTGGCCAAATGTAAACTATAAACACGGAGAGCAGAATGTCGGTGCAAGTTAGCTATGGAAAGGACGAGAATCTGGATGATGTCGCTGGTCTAGTCAATGGCGCGACCATAGGAACGATGTCAGATACTCTAACGTCGTTAATTGACCAGAATGGCGGCGCCCCTGTGCCAGTGAAGCTAGTGATAGGCACGCCAGGATACGTCGTGGATTACGCCATCGCCGTTTCGGGTTCTGAACAGTCGGGCTGGCAGGCCCAAATTGATGCGCTGGCTAAGGTGGCAGTGGGCGTAACAGTCGGCGCAGCTGTTGCAGGTGTGACTGCGGCAGCACTAGGAGTTGCGATAGCTACCGCTCCTGTCGCTGCGGTAGTCGGCATATCCGTTGGTACCGCTGTTTGGATGTACACTAATAGTGATCTTGTGGAGTCGTTTGCCGTGAGCTGGCCCCGGAAAATCGGACA
>JAGREZ010000446.1 GCA_020446285.1 Geminicoccaceae bacterium | reverse complement strand
GCAGGTCACCTGTCACCCCCGAGCCGGCGACGGCCGCTTCCAGTCGCCAGAGCGCGGCACCACCCTGCGGCACATCCTCCGACATGGTCCAGTCCTGCAGGAATTGCGCCCGATAGTGGAACGGCCGGCCGCAGAAGCCCTCCTGAACGAGCTGATGCGCGAGGCTAACCGATGGAATGCGGCGAAAATTGTACCAGACCATGTTGGGAACGCCGGCTCTCTCGACCGCCGCCACCATCTCCGCACCCTGATCGCCGTCCATCGCCAGCGGCTTTTCCGTGAGCACCCACTTGCCCGCTTCGGCGGCGGCAATCGCGATGTCCCGGTGCAGGTGGTTGGGCGCGCAGATGTCGACCAGATCGATATCATCGCGCTCTACCAGCGTTCGCCAGTCGGTTTCCAGGGACGCATAACCCCAGCGATCGGCAAACGCGCGCGCCTTTTCCGCATCCCGCGCGGCAAGGCCGACAAGCTCGATGTCAAAGGGAATATCGAAAAATCGTCCCACCTGCCGCCAGGCATTGGAATGCGCCTTGCCCATGAAGCCGCAGCCGACGAGCCCGACGCGCAGTTTCCGTCCCGACATGGTTTTCCTCCCCATACTGTCATGGCCCTGCACTCTAGCAGCGTGTTGACGAAATGCCGACAGCCACGACGGCATTGCCCTTCCCGCCGCTCTCGGTCATGACGACGGGACCGGCCGGTAAACGGCGAACCCGATGCAGGAAAAACCGGAAGAGAAGATAAGGAGACGGGAAGGAATGGCGGAAGCCTTCATCTGCGCCTTCAGGCGCACCCCGATCGGACGTTACGGCGGTGCCCTTTCCTCCGTGCGTGCCGACGATCTCGCTGCACACGCGCTTTCCAGTCTGATCAGCACCTGTCCGGACCTCGACACCGCAGCCATCGACGACGTCATTCTCGGCTGCGCCAACCAGGCCGGCGAGGACAATCGCAATGTCGCGCGCATGGCTGTCCTTCTGTCCAATCTCGGCGAGTCCGTCACAGGGGTCACGGTGAACCGGCTTTGCGGTTCGGGCATGGATGCGCTGCTGATCGCCGCGCGCGCGATCCGTGCCGGCGAGGCGGACCTCCTGGTCGCGGGCGGGGTGGAGAGCATGAGCCGCGCGCCCTTCGTCATGCCCAAGGCCGATACCGGGTTTTCGCGCAAGGCGGAGATCTTCGACACCACCATCGGCTGGCGTTTCGTCAACGGGCTCATGAACGAACGGTTCGGCACCGATTCCATGCCGGAGACCGCCGAGAACGTGGCTGCGGAATTCGCCATCTCGCGCGAGGATCAGGATGCCTTCGCCGCCCGCTCCCAGGCCCGTTGCGCACGCGCGACGGAATGCGGCATTCCCGCACGGGAAATCGCCCCGCTGACATTGCCGGCACGGCGCGGTGACCCGGTGACGGTGGCCGTTGATGAACATCCGAGGGCGGACACGACCATCGCCTCGCTTTCCAGACTGAAGGCACCCTTCCGCGTCAATGGAACAGTGACCGCCGGCAACGCTTCCGGTGTGAATGACGGTGCGGCGGCACTGCTCGTCGCCAGCGAGACCGCCATGCGCCGGCACGGGCTCGAACCGCTGGCGCGGATCGCGGGCGGTGCGGTCGCAGGCGTGCCGCCGCGCATCATGGGCATGGGTCCGGCACCGGCCACACGGCGCCTGCTCGAACGTCTCGACTGGACGCTGGAGAGCCTCGATGTGATCGAGCTGAACGAGGCCTTCGCTGCACAGGCACTGGCCGTGCTTCGCGAGCTCGGCCTCGATGACGATGCGGAGCATGTCAATCCCAATGGCGGCGCCATAGCGCTTGGCCATCCGCTCGGCATGTCGGGTGCGCGCATCACCGGCACAGCGGCTCTGGAGATGAACCGGAGAGGCGGCCGGCGGGCACTCGCGACCATGTGTATCGGCGTCGGTCAGGGTATCGCCATCGCCCTGGAACGGGTCTGACAATGCGCTGATGTCCGAATTTCAGATGGAGCGGATATAGATGTCGCCCGAGAAATCCTCGCCGCGCCGGGCTTCGAGCCAGCTTTGCACATGTTCCGGAGGCCGCCAGTCGGCCCACTCGAAGCAGAGATCCTCGCCCCGGGAAATGTTGCATTCGGTCCGGCCGAGTTCCCCGATCCGGTCGAGGCAGGCGAGCGCATTGTCGACGCGCCCGGCAAGGAATTCGAACGAGAGCAGGCGCGGCAACCGGCTCAGGCCGAGCAATGCGTCGAGCTCCATGCCCTCTATATCGAGCTTGATGAAATCGGGCATGCCATGGCGTTCTACGAGAGCGTCGAGCGTGACCTGCGGAACCTCGATCCGCCGGTCCCAGTCGACGATGTCGAACGATGCGATCGCGCCCGTATCCTCGATGAAGTCGCGCGATCCGCTGGTGACCGTGGGTGTGGCCTGCGAGATGTGCAGTTCGAGCATACCGGCTTCCCGCCCGACCGCTTCGGCAAGCAACGTCACCCGCGCCCGCTCGTCTGCGGGGCGAAAACGCAGGAGCAGGCGGAGCAGGCCCTGAAAGTCCGGCTGCGGTTCGAGCGCGACGACCCTCGCACCGAGACGAAGGAAACAGAGCGTCCGGTTACCGGCATGGGCGCCGATATCGAAACAGAGATCGTCCTTGCGCAGAAGCCGGCCGTAGAACCCGTCCATGCGCCGACGCGCGCCGCGCCCGCCGTAGTACATGAAGAGCGAGCGCAGGATCCCGCGAAGGCGGAGAAGGATCGACCCCGGATGCGATGTCATTCCTGACGGATGGCCTCGACCTCGAAGCACAGGTGAACCTCGTCGCCGACCAGTCCATCCTCGAGCCCGTAGGTGCTGCCGAAGGCGCTGCGGTCGAGAACCGCATCCGCTGAAACGCCGATCACATAGGTATCACCCCAGGGATAGGGGCCGATCCGGTTGAGGGTGACATTGACGGACTGCGGAAGTGTCATGCCGCGAAACGTCAGCTCGCCATGAACGATTCCCCCGGTCTCGGACCTGCGTTCGGCCGAAACCATGGTGAAGCGGATTTCGCGATGAGCCTCCGCATCGAGAAAATCCGGGCTCCGCACATGCTTGTCGCGGGCTTCGTGGTTGGTGAAGATCGAGGCGGCATCAACGGTGAAGACGAGATCGGACAGGTCGCCCGTTTCCTCGTCGAAACGAAAGCTGCCGCCGCCTTCGAGAAACATGCCCATCTGCTGCTGGTAGCCAATATGGGAAATGTCGAAAACAATGGAAACATGTTCGGGATCAATCTCGAACAGTCGCGGTTCGGCCGAGGCGGAGCCGCAGGCGAGCACGAGCGTCAGTCCCGCGGCCGCCGTTGTGTGTAACGCTTTCATGTCCCTTGTCCCTTGCCGCCCGGCATCATGCCGGAACGGGTGCATCGCTGTCACGTCACGATGCCGTCAGTTCATCGACGCTGCCATTGCCGCCGCAGACCACGACGGCAAGCGGGCGTGACGGGTCGATGTCGATATCGACGCCACCTTCGAGAAGGGCCGCGAGCGCCGTCGCACCTCCGGGCTCGGTGACGATGCGAAGCTCGTCGAAGAGCCATCGGCGGGCCCGGGTGATGGTCCCGTCTGCGACCAGAAGCGAACGACAAAGGCGATCGCTCGCAAGATCGAAGGCGATCCGGCCGATGCGGCGGGCGCCAAGCGAATCGGCGGCGACGCCGGAGACCTCGACATCCACCGGTTCACCTGCCTCGAGCGCCGCATTGAGCGCGCTCGATGTATGCGGCTCGACGCCGATCACCGGAACCCGCGTTCCCATCCAGGCGAGCGCCCCGCCGATGAGCCCACCGCCACCGACGGCAAACAGCACGGCCTGCATGTCGCCTGCCTGCTCCTCGAGTTCCATGGCGAGCGTCCCCTGCCCGGCCACCGTCGCCGGCGCATCATAGGCGTGGATGTCGAGCGCGCCGGTCTCTGCCTGACGCTCGCGCATCGCCGCCAGCGCCTCGGCATAGTCCCGGCCGGTCTGGCGGACTGAGGCGCCGAGCCGGCGCAAGCGTTCGACCTTGACCGGCGAGGAGATGAGAGGAACGAAGATTTCCGCCTCGAGCCGGAGCGAACGGGCGGCGTGGGCCACGGCAATACCGTGATTGCCACCGGACGCGGCGATGACCCGGCGCGGCAGCGGATCCTGCTGCAGGAGCGTGTTGAAGGCACCGCGCGGCTTGAACGAACCCGCATGCTGCAGGCTTTCGAGCTTGAGAATGACCGGACAGGGTGCGAGTTCACCCGCTTCGATGCGGATGACCGGCGTCCTGCGCACATGGCCGCGAATGCGCGCGGCGGCGGCTTCGATATCCAGCGGGGTCGGTGTCCTCGGATCCGTCATGCCACGGCCTCCGCACGAAGGGCGCGGATGGCGTCGGCGTAATCCTTCGTGCCGAAGATCGCCGATCCCGCCACCAGCACGTTCGCGCCCGCATCGACCGCCGCAACGGCGGTTCCGGCATTGATTCCGCCATCGACTTCGAGATCGATGCCGTGCTCGCGCGCGAGAGGCAGGATGCGC
>JAGREZ010000445.1 GCA_020446285.1 Geminicoccaceae bacterium | reverse complement strand
CAGAAGGTCATCGAGGAGGCGCCCTCGCCTTTCCTCGACGAGCCCACACGCAAGGCCATGGGCGAACAGGCGGTGGCGCTGGCGAAGGCTGTCGATTATTGCTCGGCTGGTACGGTGGAGTTCATCGTCGATTCCGACCGCAATTTCTACTTTCTCGAGATGAACACCCGTCTGCAGGTCGAGCATCCGGTCACCGAACTCGTCACCGGCGTCGATCTCGTCGAGCAGATGATCCGCATCGCCGCCGGCGAGGAACTCACCATTCGCCAGAGCGATGTGAAGCTCGAGGGCTGGGCGATGGAAGCGCGCGTCTATGCCGAGGAGCCGGCCAAGGGCTTTCTCCCCTCGACCGGCCGCCTCGTCACCTACCGCGAGCCGAAGGGCGATGGCATCCGGGTCGATACCGGCATCTACGAAGGCAGCGAGGTGTCGATGTTCTACGACCCCATGATCGCCAAGCTCTGCGCCTTCGGCACCACCCGCGAGGAGGCAACGGCACGGTTGCGCAATGCCATCGACGGCTACGCCATCGACGGGCCGGGGCACAACCTCTTGTTCCTCAATGCCCTCCTGAGCCATCCGCGCTTCATCGAAGGTCGGCTTACCACCGGTTTCATCGCCGAGGAATATGGCGAACGGTTCGACAATCCGGAGCTTGCGGGTGAAGCCCTCCTTCGGGTCGTGGCCATCGGCACGACGATGCGCGCGCGGATCCTCAACCGTGCCAAGCACATTTCCGGCCGCCTCACCGACCATCCGGCGCCGCCCGACACATGGTTTTCCGCACTCATCGGAGAAACCGCGTTCGATGTCGAGGTGACCGAGACGAATGGCGTCACCGGGGTTCGCATCGACGACCATTCACCCATCACCATGCACCTCGACTGGAAGCCCGGTCAGCCGCTGGCTTCGGCGTCGATCGACGGACACACATTCCATGCGCATGTCCGTCGTCTGCCCGAGGGGTTCGAGATTGCCCATGCCGGCTCGAAGGCGATACTGACCGTGCGCCGCCACCGTGCTCAGGAAATGGCGATGCGGATGCCGCCCAAGCAGCAGCCCGACACCTCGAAGATGGTCATTTCCCCGATGCCCGGGCTGATCGTCCGCGTTGCCGTCGAACCCGGTCAGGAGATCAAGGCGGGGCAGGAACTGCTCGTCCTCGAGGCAATGAAGATGGAGAACGTGCTGCGTGCCGAACGCGACGGCGTCGTGGAGACGGTGGAAATTGCCGCCGGCGACACGGTAAGCTCCGATCAGCTCCTCATCAGCCTCGCCTGACAGGACAAGGCCCGCAAAGGATCAGCGGATACCGGCGAGCCAGCGCCTGACGAGTTCGTCCTGCAACCCGCGGGCACGGACTTCCCATTCATCGGCTTCCCGGCGAATGGCGATCGTCGGCACCTCCATCGCATCATAGGTGCGCCGGCGTTTTTCCTCGGCAGTCATGATGACGAACAGCCTCAGGCCATCATCGGTGAGGAGATAGCCCGCAAGCGCGCTGGCAAAATCCAGACTGCCGGTCTTGGCCCAGACACGAAGCGCGCTGCCCGTGTCGTTCAACCTGCGTTCGAGACTTCCCGACCAACCGCTCGCCGCAAGCAGCTCCGGCAGACCGTGACGGTCCAGACCGTAGCGCAGCAGGGCCATGAGCTGTGCGGCGCTGGCGCGGGTGCGGGGCGACAGCCCGGAATGGTTCCGCACATCCAGCCCGCTCCAGTCGGCAGCGATGCGGCCGGTGACCGCCCTCGCCAGAATTTCCGCCGACTGCGCAAGATTCTCCGCGCGCAGACCGAGGCGTGTCGAGGTGACGAGCCCGAGCGTTTCGGCGAGCTGATTGTTGGAATAGAGCAGCATATCCTCGATCAGTTCCTCGACCGGCTTGCTTCGCACGGAACGCAACAGTCGCGCATGCTGTGGCCGGCGACCGCGTTCGGGCGCGGCGATGCGCACGCCCAATCTCCGGATCAGGATGGCGAGGTTGCGCGCGGCGTGCATGCCGGCATCGCGCACCGGAATGGCGCGCGGTTTCTTCGGTCTGGCGCTGGTGACGATGCTCCAGGCCGGACCGCGCTCGAGCAGCGGCGGCAATCCGTCGTAATTGCCGAAACCGTCCGGACGCATCGATACGCGACTGAAGGCGAG
>JAGREZ010000444.1 GCA_020446285.1 Geminicoccaceae bacterium | reverse complement strand
GTGTCAGCGAGGCCAGTTCCGCCTCGCCGGCGAGACCGTTCGCGAGGATCTTCTGAGAAATTCGATCAACATCCAGCCCGCGGCCGTCATCGGAAATGTTGATGATGATATGGCCGCCCTCGTGGAACGCATTGAGCGTGATCGTCCCCTGTTCCGGCTTGCCCGCCGCCGCCCGCTGCTCGGGCGTTTCCAGCCCGTGATCGGCGGAGTTGCGGACCATGTGGGTCAGGGGATCCTTGATCAGCTCGAGCACCTGGCGATCGAGTTCGGTCTCGGCGCCGATCATCTTGAGCTCGATATTCTTGCCGAGATCGATCGCCAGATCGCGAACGATCCGCGGCAGCTTGCTCCAGGCATTGCCGATCGGCTGCATCCGGGTCTTCATCACCCCTTCCTGCAGTTCGGAGGTGATATGGCTCAGACGCTGCAGCGGCGCCTTGAACGAATTGTCCGAGGTGTTGCGAACCATCTGCAGGAGCTGGTTGCGGGTCAGCACGAGTTCGCTGACGAGCGTCATCAGCGTCTCGAGAAGATCCACCGGGACGCGAAGGGTCTGCGCCGTCACCGCAGCCGACTTGCTGTTGCCGGCCTCCCCCTCTGTCGTCCCTTTCGACGATGCGTTCACCGGCGTGGAGCCCGTCGCCTTGCGGGAAGCGGAGGAGTGTTCACCAACATCGCGAGGCTTTTCCGGCGCCGTGCTTTCGAATGGCGACGCATGGTCCGTTGCCATCTCGTTCTCGGCCGTGGCATTCGCGCCTTCATTCATCTCTTCGCCGTCGATGCTCTCCCCATCGACACCGGCCGACGGATCGACGGACCGCCCGCCGGCACCGTCTTCGGCTCTGGCCGGAGGCTCGGCTTCCCCGCCGGCGAGCACCCGGTCGAGCATGGCGATCAGGTCCAGATCGTCGCCCTCGGGCTCGGTCTGGGTTTCGGCGAGCGCGTCGAGAATTTCCTTGATGCGGTCGAGCGCCGCCAGAATGACCGTGACCGCCGACGGCGTGACCGGCATCTCGCCATCGCGGAATCTGCCCAGCACATTTTCGGACGCATGCGCCACGCGCTCGAGGCGCGGCAGGCCGAGGAAACCGCAGGTACCCTTGATGGTATGGACGATGCGAAAGATGCTGCCGATGAGTTCGAGGTCGTTGGGATTCTGTTCGAGCCTTACGAGCTCCGTATCGAGAACGGTCATGTTCTCGATACATTCCGTCAGAAACTCGCTGAGAAGTTCGTCCATCCTCTTCGGGTCCTCGGCGCATGATTGGAATTGAGCGTCGCGCGAGCACGGATGCCTCGCGCTCCTCCTTTGGCCTATCTTATCCACGCCAATAGTTAACGGCCGGTGAACGCGCGCCGAATTTAACGCGAGGGATGGCGGGGCATCCGCCGTCAGCCCCTGTCCCGACGGGGCAATGACACCCGGCAGTGGGGCGGAAAAGCCGCCTCGCTCAGGTGCCGCAGAACGTGCGGTAGGGACCGAATGCCGCGGGTGCGGGCTCGGCGAATTCGGTGAGGCCACGCCTTTCCTCGTAGGGCGACGTGACCGCTTCCAGCAGCCGGTCGAAGGGGCACAGATCACCCTCGACCGCCGCGGCGAGGGCTTCCTCGACCTTGTGATTGCGGGGGATATAGAGCGGATTGGTCCGGTTCATGAGAGCGAGGCGGGCTTGCGCATCCTGATCCTCGAGTTCGATGCGCTCGAGATAGAGATCGAACCATTCGTCGAAGAATCCGGGATCCGCGAACATCGAACGGACGCTGTCCGTCCTGCCCGTCGATGCCGGTGCAAGGCGGCGGAAGAACAGGGTGTAGTCGATGCCCTTTCCATCGAGCATCTTGACGAGCCCGTGCGCGAGCGCCAGATCGCCCTCCTCCTCACCGGCAAGCCCGAGCTTGGCGCGCATCCCGGAGAGCCAGGCGTCGACATAGAGGCCGGCGAAGCCGCCGAGCGCTTCCGTGAGCCGTTCGACCGCACGGTCCGGATCGTCCGGATCCACCAGCGGCACGAGGGTTTCGGCGAAGCGCGCGAGATTCCACTGGGCGATTGCCGGCTGGTTGCCGAAGGCGTAGCGCCCCCCCTCGTCGATGGAGCTGAACAGGGCGGCCTGATCGAAGGCATCGATGAACGCACAGGGGCCGAAATCGATGGTCTCGCCTGAGATCGCCATATTGTCCGTGTTCATCACCCCGTGAACGAAACCGGCGAGAATCCACTTCGCGATCAGCGATGCCTGGGCGGAAACGACCCGCTCGAAGAACAGCAGCCAGCGATCCTCCTCCTTCACGATATCCGGATGGTGGCGGCGGATCGCATAGTCGGCCAGCCGTCGCAGCCGCACATTGTCACGTCGCGCCGCGAAATACTGAAAACTCCCGACGCGCAGATGACTGCGGGCGACGCGTGCGAGGATCGCTCCGGGCAGGGGTTGCTCGCGCATGACCGTTTCGCCGGTGGTCAATGCTGCAAGCGCCCTCGTCGCGGGAATACCGAGCGCGTGCATGGCCTCCGAGACCAGATATTCGCGCAGGACCGGCCCGAGCACCGCCTTGCCATCGCCGCCACGCGAGAAGGATGTCGGGCCGGTTCCCTTGAGATGGATGTCGCGGCGGACGCCGCCGGTATCCACGACCTCGCCGAGCAGGAGAGCGCGGCCATCGCCGAGTTGCGGCGAGAACGCGCCGAACTGGTGACCGGCATAGACCATGGCCAGCGGATCACTGTCGGCCGGCGGCTCACCCGCCGAGAGCTGGCGCGCGAGCATGTCGCGATCGACGGAATCGGGATCCATGCCGAGCGAGCGGGCCAGCGGATGGTTCAGCCTGACGAGACGCGGTGCTGGAGCCTCGGCGCACCGGATCCGCTCGAAGAAGCCCTCGAGCTCGCGGGAATAGCTGTTGTCGAATTGCAATCCAAGATCGTTCACGCTGCCTCGACCATCCGTACCGGGCGCGGAGCGTCCGCGCATTCCCGCTCCGCAGGTTGAGGATGATGGCGCCGGATGACAAGGCGGCATGAATTCCCGAACACCGCGCTCATCGCGAAAGCCAGCGTACTTCGCCCAGTTGCGAGACATCGTAGCCGCCCATCGCACCGGCTTTCGCGCGAAAGGCCGGACCTGCCGCGAACTTCATGAATGTCTGGAACGGTGCGGTGAAGAATCCGCGCCTGTCGACCAGAAGATCGAAGCGTTCCTCCATCCTTGGCAGGAACGCCAGCCGATAGGATCGGGCCATCGATTCGATCCCGGCAGCGGCGTCGGCCTCACCGCCGGCCACGGCGGCGGCAGCCGCCGCCTCGGTGCGCGCGAGTTCCGTAGTCATCCGCAGCTCGACGGCCGAGAGCCCGTCTTCCTCAAGCCATGCCTCGAACAATTTGCGCGCACCGGCACCGGGCTGGCGCATGACGATCCGCATTCCCGCGAGGTCGGCCAGCCGCCTGACCCGTCCCTCGAGTTCCGGCGCCAGAAGGAGACCGCGCGAACGTACCGCCCAGGAGAGGAGAACACTCGTGCGGGCTCCCGCCTCGCGCACGAAGGAGACGTTCCAGCCGTCATCCGCCTGCAGATGCAGGCCCGAGGCCATGGCCTCACGGTTCGTGAAGCTGGCAAGACCGTCGAGGCTTCCGTTGAAAAGGGTCGCGAGGCCGCATTCGGATTGATGGATGGCCCATTCGAGCAGCGGATCATGGGAACCGGCGATGACGGCCGGACGGTCGGCATCCTCGACGGTGTGGCTCCCCTCGATCCACGCTTCCAGCTCTTCGGCCGGAAACAGCAGCTTTCCCGTCATCCGCCGGTGCGGAATTTCACCCGCCGCCGCAAGGTCGTAAACCTTGCGCTCCTTCACCCGCAGCATCGAGGCCACTTCCCGGGTCGTCAGGAACCGGGGTGCTGCTTTTCCCTCATCCATATCACCACTGCCCTTGTCTCTGACGCTGAAGCACCAGAAAACGGCCACTCTTGCAAGCGGGAGTCCTGCCATTTCGCCCACGGATCCGGCGAACGCCGTACCGACAAGACCTGCCCGTTTCGACGCCAATTGCCGGCGGGCGCCAACGCCGTCATCATCCGGTCCGGCACGATTGACAATCACGGCCGCGGCCGGCATCGGTCCGGGAACCTCGATCGCACGGGGCTCGACGCCCGATCCGGCCGCGCTCGCCGATCCCGCAACGAGCCTCAGGAAATTGCTCCGCTGAGCCCCGCACCATGCTGCGCCGGCAGGTATCGGTACAGCGAAGATTCAGACAGTGGTGATTGGCTCCGCCCGCATGCGCCGGCAAAGATCGCGCAATGCGTTGCCGTCGAGGTTGCAAGCGGCCGTCGAGAGACCGTCCGCGAGGGTTGCCGTCGGGGCGAGGATGCTGGTCTGTGTGGCATGTTCCGCCGGACGGCCGGTGGCGGGATCGAACAGATGGTGGAGGTGGCCCGTAGGCTCGAAGACCGTGCCGGCCGGCGAGGATGTGGCAATGGCGCGATTGATCAGGGCGATCCTGCGGTCGCTGCCGGCAATGCCGACATGCCAGGAGGTGCCATCCGCCCTTGCACCCGAGGCACGGATCTCGCCGACATCGACAATGGTGTCCACCAGCCCCAGATCATGCAGCCGGTCGCTCACACGGTCGGTGATGTAACCCTGGGCGATGCCGTTGAGCGTGGCCTTCATGCCGGGTCGACGGAACGCGATTTCTCCAAGGCCGATATCGACGGCGGTCGAATCGACCAGCTTGCGCACCCGCTCCAGCGAAGCGGCATCCGGCTCCGAGCCGGCATGACGGGCATGGAGGTCGAACAATGGTTGCACGGTCATGTCGAAGGCGCCGCCGGTGCTCGCGTGAAGCGCGCGGGCGATGCCCATCAGTTCGACCAGTTCGACCGGCGGCCGTGCGAGACGGCCCTCGCGGTTCAGTTCGACAAGAGCGGAATGCGGACGATAGAGACTGAAGATGGTTTCGAGGCGGTCGATTTCGCGCGCCACGGCTTCGAGAACCCGGCCTGCCTCGCGCCTGTCCCGGTGAACGATGCGAATCGTCGCGCGCGCGCCGAGTGCGGAACCGTGCCAGTCCGAAACGAGCCGGCGCTCCGGCGCGGGAATACCGGCGAGCGCTGCGGCGGTCGCGCCGATTGTCAGGAAACGTCGGCGTCTCATCCGTTCTCTCCGAATATCCATGCGCGGCTTATGCCGTCGAGACCAACCACATCACCCCCATGGTCTCCCTGAAAGGCCCGAGCGTCGGCTTCGTCCGCGAACGGTACCGCCTCGCTCGCGCCCATGCCGCCGGCCTTGTCCGAACCGATGACATAAAATGCCCTCTCGGCGGCAACCCAGCGCGACGGATCGATCTGCTCGAAGCTCGGAGCCGCCCCGGTGTCGCTCACATAGAGTGCCGTGATCTCGTCCGTCTCGCCCGGCAGTAATCTGAAGGTGAGAAGATCGCGTACCGAAGGGAACCAGACGGGCTCGCTGTGCCCGGCGATATGCGCCTGTCCCTTGGGCCCCGGATGTTCGGCGACATTCATCAGGCAGAAATGCCCGATGGCCTCGCTCGACATGGTTGCGGGCGGAGGTGGTGCCGCCACCTTCTCGTCCTCGCAGGCGGTCAGGAGAAGAAGGACAATCGGCAGGAGCCAACGATATGTCATGCCTCACGCCTTTGCAGGAGCCGCCCGGCGATGGCGAGACAGAGAACGAGCCAGCCGGCGAGAACGAGCCAGAGCGCATGTGGTGGCAGGGGAAGGTCCGGAAGGGCGGCGGCAAGCCCGCTCGCCATCTCCACCGCCTCGAACCCGGAGAGATTGATGAGGCGGAAGGCGTCGCCGGGATTGAGGATGAGCAGCCAGGGAAAGGCATCGGTGGCGAGATCGACGCTCAGCAGGATGAGCAGCACCACATCGTAGAGAACGACGCTCACGAGCCAGAGACCGAACGCAAGCGCGGTCGCCGCACTCCTGTCCCGTGCGAGCCCGCTGATCGCGTAGCCCGCCGCCAGATAGACCGCGCCGAGCAGGACCGCGCTGAGCCAGAGGCGGCCGATCAGCAGCCAGTCCCCGGCTGTCGGAACGGCATTGGCGAGAAGGATGGCGAGCGCTGCGGCAAGGCCGATCGAAAGGGCGGCGGCGAGAAGGAGCAGATGGCCGGAAAACTTGCCGAGCAGCAGGCTCGTGCGGGCGAGCGGATAGGTGAGCAGCAGGATCAGCGTGCCGCGTTCGCTCTCGCCGACGATCGCATCCTGGGCGAGGATGAGCGCCAGCAGCGGGACGAGATAGACGCAGAGCGTGGTCAGGCTGACGGTGACGATGGCCGTCTGGCTCGCCTTGACGGCGCCGCCCGGCGTGCTGCCGAGCAGGGCGAGCAGCAGGGCCAGGATCGCAAGGGCGGCACCGCCCACCAGCACCCAGCGGTTGCGCCGGCCGATCCGCCATTCGTTCATCGCCACGGTGGCAACGGCGTTCACGGGCGCTGTCCTCCCTGCTCGTCGAAATGGGCATAGAGATCGTCGAGACCCGGCATGCCCCATTCGAGATCGTCGATGTCGACGGGCAGTTCGGTGAGTCGGCGCAGAAAGCCGATACGATCCTCATGCGCGCAGGTCAGCTCCAGCGACTGACCGTTGATACGCCGGCCGCCGAGTTGGTCGTGAATGCTGTCGATGGACTCCGAGCGCAGGCGCACCCGGATCGGCAATGCCGCCTGACGGCGCAAATCGCTCAGTGCACCCTCGGCCACCAGCCGGCCCTGACGCAAGATCGCCGCGCGGTCGGTGCGTGCCTCGAGCTCCGTCAGCTGATGGCTGGAAAGAAGGATGGCGACGCCCCTGCCCTTGAATTCCTCGACGATCGAGAAGAAGCGCCGGCGCAGCATCGGGTCGAGCCCGCTCGTCGGTTCGTCCAGAACGAGCAGGCGCGGCTCGCCGATGAGAGCCTGGGCAAGCCCGAGCCGCTGACGCATGCCCTTGGAGTAGGTCGAGACGGGGCGGTCCGCGGCCTCCCCGAGCTCGACCCGTTCCAGCAGACCGCCTGCCTCACCGGCCGCCCGACCCTTGAGCCGGCAGCAGGTCTCGAGCGTCTCACGCCCCGTCAGCATCGGGTGAAAGGCGATGTTTTCCGGCAGATAGCCGATGCCTGTTCGCGCTTCGCGCCTGCCGGCGGCACCACCGAGGATGTCGACCCATCCTGAATCGGCACGAACGAGACCCAGCACGATCTTCATGAAGGTGGTCTTGCCGGCACCATTGTGACCGAGAAGGGCGAGACACTCGCCCTCCGCGACCGAAAGATCGATCCCGTCGAGGACCGTCTTGTTGCCATAGCGCTTCACCAGCCCCTTGACGTCGATCATGGCAGCGCCTCGGCGAGTGCCGCGGACATGAGCGGATGCGGATCGATGATCCCGCCTGGCATGAGGCCCGGAAACCGCGATTGCGCCCAGCGCAGGAGCTGCACCGCCGGACTGTTGAGCAGGAGTGCGG
>JAGREZ010000443.1 GCA_020446285.1 Geminicoccaceae bacterium | reverse complement strand
CGGCGCACCGTCATCGATCTGGCCAGGGCCGCCGGTCACGAGGTGATCGAACGGCACATCAGGCCCGAGGAACTGGCGAGTGTGCAGGAGATCTTCGTCACCGGTACGGCAGCGGAGGTGACACCGGTGCGCGCCATCGACGAGCTGAGCTATCAGCTCGGCCCGGTGACGCAGGGCCTGATGGAGGATTTCCGCAAGCTCACCCGCGGCGAAGCCTGACCGGCGGGGCTGGATGTTTTCCGTCTGTGTCTTCTGCGGATCGCGCTTCGGCAACGATCCCGGATTCGAGGAGGATGCTCGCGAGCTCGGCCGGCTCATGGCCAGACAGGGCTGGCGGCTGGTCTATGGCGGTGGCGATGTCGGTCTCATGGGGACGATTGCCGATGCGGTCATGGAATCCGGCGGCAGCGTGCTCGGCATCATTCCCGAGCGGCTCATGCAGCGCGAGGTGGGCAAGCAGGACATTTCGGAACTGGTCATCAGCCGCGGCATGTTCGACCGCAAGGAGCGGATGATTGCGGAATCGAACGCCTTCGTCGCCATGCCCGGCGGCCTCGGTACCATCGACGAACTGTTCGAGGTGCTGACCCTGCGGCAGCTGGGTTATCATGACAGCCCGATCTGCCTGCTCGACCGGGGCGGCTACTGGACCTCGACCCTTGACATGATCGCGCATGTCATCGACTGCGGATTCGCCGAATCCTCGGCCAACGGGCTCTTNNTCGAACGATACGAAGATCCGGCGGCAATCATCCAGCGGCTCGAACCGCTCGAACGATCAGCCCTGCCGGAGTCTTAGGACCGCCCCGGCAAGGCCGTTTCGCCCTCTTTTACCCGCCCGCCGTTTCGGGGACGTTCAGCCCTGGGCTGGCGGGTTGCCGGCCGCCTGCTGCTGGGCTGCCATGATACGACGACGGAAGAGCGAGACGAAATCGATCGGATCGATCATCAATGGCGGGAAACCGCCGTCGCGGGTGGCGTCGGCAACGATCCGCCGGGCGAACGGAAACAGCATTCGCGGGCATTCGACCATGAGCAGCGGCTGCAGGCTGTCCGGCGGGATGTTGGCGAGACGGAACACGCCACCATAGGTAAGTTCGGTGAGAAACACGTTTTCCGTGCCGGACTTCGCCTCGACGCCGAGTTCGAGTTGCACCTCGTACTGTTCGGCCTGCAGTTGCTGCGCGCGCACATCGACACGGATCTGGATTTCCGGACGGGCGTCCTGAGGCTGCAGGCCCTGCGGAGCCTTCGGGTTCTCGAAGGACAGATCCTTGACATACTGGGTGACGATCGAAATGACCGGTGCTGCCTGCTGACCCTGCTGGTCACCCTGGGCACCAGCCGCGGCGGCGGCTCCCGCAGCGGCGGCTGCGGCATTTGCGCCGTTGCTGTTGCTGTTCTCGCTAGACATCGAAATCTCCTTACTCGGGTAACAGGTCTCGGTTGCGGCCGCAGCGGGCCATCTGGACAGCGAAATTCCTCAGGGCCAGAGACCGGACACGGCCGCACCCTTCGGCACCCGCACGATCTCGGCATTGTCGACCGACCGTCCGGTCACGGCGAGGACGAACCCCCAGTGACAGACGACCAGTGTGTGTTCATGGTCGGCAAGATTCTCGGCCCGTTCGAGAAACCGGCGGGCACGTTCGCGTATCGAACGCACGCTCTCGATCCTCGCTCCCCACCAGCGCGGTGCAAGTGCGGAAAAGTCGAGTTCCGGCCAGCCTCTTTCGAGCATCTCGACCGGGCTTCCCTGATCGCAGCTGAACGCACAGCGCTCTCGTACCAGCGCGTCGACCTCGATGTCGACTCCAAGCCGGTCGGCAATGATCGTGGCGGTTTCCAGCGTCCGCCGGTAGGGACTGGCGACGATGCGGCGAATGCCCTCGTCCGCGAGCCGTTCCGCCGCCTCGACCGCCTGCCCGCGCCCGCGCCCGGTCAGGAGCGGATCGAAAATGCCGGCATCGACGCGGACCGCGCCGAACGGCACGTTCCATTGCGATTCACCATGCCGCACGAGAAGCATCAGCCCTCCGGTCCGCGTGGCCGGTCCCAGCTGCCACGCGATGGCGGCAGGTCGTCCGGCGGGTCGATCTCCTCATACTCGCCATCGATCACATCGTCACGCCTCGCTCGCGGCGTGCCGAAGGACTGTCCCTGGACATCGATGCGGTGACGGAACCGTTCGTAGACGATACGCCTGAGCGCCGGCCACAGCAGCAGGAAACCGAGACTGTCGGTCACGAATCCCGGCGTCAGGAGCAGCGCACCGGCAACGAGCAGGCAGACGCCGGAGAAGACCTCGAAAACCGGAAGTTGACCGTCCGCCATCTGGCGCTGCACGGTCTGCAGCAGGCCGAGCCCCTGCAGGCGGATGATCCAGCTGCCGATGGCCGCGGTGAGAATGACGAGCCCGATGGTCGGCCAGAGTCCCAGCCAGCCACCGACGCTGATGAACGTCGCGACCTCGACGATGGGAACCGCCACGAGAAGGATGAAGAGAATGAAACCCGGAGACACGTCTCGACCCTGTTTGTTTTTCGTCGTCGCACCTTATATGATAGCGAAGTGGCCTGATGTAACCGCTGCACGCGATGGAACCGTTGCAGTGGCCGCCAGAGGAGCCTTGTTGCAACCGGAAAGAACCACCGGCTTGCGCAACAGTATCGTTTGAGCCACAACCATGGCGCAACGTGACCGGGACCCATGTCAGATTCCTTTGCCTATATAGACATCATCTTCTTCGCCATGGTCGCGGCCTTCATCGCCATAAGGCTGCGAAGCGTGCTCGGCCGCAAGACCGGCAGCGAGCGCCGGCGCGGCGATGGTTTCAACGATGCCCAGAAGGGCGCCGCCCAGCCGCCTGCGCAGCCGGTCGAGGCGCCGCCGCCACTGCCCGATGTCACCGACGAGATCATCGAGGACATGGAGGATGAAGGCCTGAAGAACGATCTGAGGGAACTGCGCAAGGCCGATCCCTCGTTCGACCTGCCCAATTTCCTCGAGGGTGCAAAGGCCGCGTTCAGCATGGTTCTCGACGCCTATGCCAAGGGCGACCGGCAGACCCTCGAGCCGCTTCTGGCGGAGGATGTGTATCGCAGCTTCGCTTCGGTGATCGACGAACGCG
>JAGREZ010000442.1:2361-5675 GCA_020446285.1 Geminicoccaceae bacterium | reverse complement strand
TCATGGAATGCGACGGAAAACGCCGTGGTCAGCGCCTCGATTGCTTCGGGTTCGAGATTCGCGCGATGGATGATGAGCTGATGCGGTGAGGTGGAGGAGGCGGCGATGCGGCGGAAGCGGCCGCGCATGTTCCACTCGAACCGGTCGAGCTGGTGTTCGGGGACCGCGGCCGCATCCACCCTGTTCTTGTGCAGCCAGATGATCGGGCTCAGCGAATCGTGGGTGAAGACCATCGCGATCCTGTCCGGCCGCAGCGGTGCGTACATGTTCGGCGGCACTTCGGCCAGTCCGATCCTGTCGAGTCCGAGCGAGATCCGTGGCAGGAGATGGCCGAAACTCGATGCCGGTTTCGAGAAGGCGAGGCGGTGGCCGCGCAGATCCTCGAGGGTGTGGATGGAGCCCGAAGCCAGGGTGACGATGATCGAGCGTGTCAGGGCGCCGTTCGGCCGGGTCAGGGCACCCAGCGGATGGCTGCCCGTATCCCGCATGATGCTGAGGGCCATGAAGGTCTCGTCGATGACGAGGTCGATGCCCTCGTCCCACATCTCCCAGACGAGGCTCGTATAGGTACCGAAGACCCGCAGCCGGACGGAAAGCCCGTCCGCGGCGAGCCTTCTGTTGGCATCCTCCACGACCGGCTGCAGTCTCGCTTCGGTATCGCTTATCGATGGCGAGACCGTGGCGAGGACGAATTCGTGCTGTCTGCCGCCGGCAACCTCGTCGGCCACCGCCGATGGCGCTGCCGCCCACACGGCCAGCACCACCCATGCCGCCAGTGCGAGGCATGGCAGCAGGATGCGGGTCGTTCGACTGAGGGCGATTGCGGATCGCAAGCGGCGATTCTCCGTGCAGGTCGGGCACGGTTTCTAGTCCACGACACATTAATTCCGGGTTAAGAGAACCGGACCGGCAGGGCGCCGCATCGCCTGTCGCATGATTGCCTGCCGCATGATCGCCTGCCGCATGGCGACCCTGATGTCAGGGCATGACCCAGGTGGCCGTGCGCTTGAGGACATCGCCGAGGCGGGCGTTTTCGTCGCGCTCGGACGCGTCCGACATCTCCACCGCGCGCTCGTAGCTGACGGCCGCCGGATCGTCGAACAGGACGCCCACGGCAACAGGCAGGGGCGGTTCCATGGCGGCGAGGAGGATGGCGAGATGGCGGTCGCGGACATCGTGGATGACGGGATCGCCATCGGCGAGGCTGAAGGCTTCGAGCGCCGTGCCCCGGCCATTCAGCCGCAGGCCCCTGTCCCGTTCGCTGCCGAAGACGAGAGGCTCGCCATGCGCGAGGTGGATCTGCGCATCGGCCTCGTTGGCACGATCGGTGAAGCCGGCGAAGGCATTGTCATTGTAGACGATGCAGTTCTGGATGATTTCCACCAGTGCCGCACCCTTGTGACCATGCGCCGCTTTCAGGATGTCGGGCAGGACCTTCTGCTGCGTGTCGATCCCGCGCGCGACGAACCGGGCGCCGGCGCCGAGTGCGAGGGAAAGGGCGTGCAGCGGGCTGTCGATGGAACCGCGCGGGGTCGAGGGGCTCTTCGTGCCGACGCGCGAGGTAGGCGAATACTGGCCCTTGGTAAGGCCGTAGATCTCGTTGTTGAACAGGAGGATGTTGAGATCGACATTGCGGCGGATGGCGTGGATCAGGTGATTGCCGCCGATCGACAGCATGTCGCCGTCGCCGCCGACGACCCACACATCGAGTTCGGGATTGGCGATCTTGATGCCGATGGCGAAGGCCGGCGCGCGACCGTGAATGGTGTGGAAACCGTAGGTTTCGACATAATAGGGAAAGCGCGCGGCGCAGCCGATGCCCGAGACGAACACGGTGTTCGCCGGATCGGCATCGAGGTCGGCGAGTGCCTTCTGCATCGCCTTGAGGATGGCGTAATCGCCGCAGCCGGGGCACCAGCGCACTTCCTGGTCGGTGGCGTAGTCACGCGGCAGCCGCTTCTTTTGCTCGGTACGCAACGGTGCGTTCATGCGCCGCCCTCCAGAATGCTGTCGATGGCCCGTTCGATCTCGTCGATATGGAACGGCTTGCCGGTCACCTTGGTCAGCGGCCGCGCATCGATCAGATACTCGCTGCGCAGGATGTTGACCAGCTGGCCGCGATTCATCTCGGGAACGAGAATATGGTCGAAGCCGGAAAGCAGCTCCTTCAGGTTGCGCGGCAATGGCCAGATATGCCTGAGATGGATGTGCGAGACGGACAGGCCCCGTTCGCAGCGGACGGTCACCGCGCGGCTGATCGGGCCGTAGGTGCTGCCCCAGCCGACGATGGCAAGGCGTCCGCTGGTCTCGCCCAGTTCCACCGCCTGTTCGGGAATGTCGCCGGCGACGGCCAGAACCTTGTTCCAGCGCGCGTCGGTCATCAATTGGTGATTGGCGGGATCGTAGGAAATGTTGCCGGTGAGATTCTGTTTCTCGATTCCGCCGATGCGGTGCATGAGCCCCGGTGTGCCGGGTCTGGCCCATGGGCGCACACCGCGATCGTCGCGTGCATAGGCCTGGAAATGCCCGCTCTCGCCGTCCTTTCGCGGTTCGGCGAAGCGTGCGGGAAAGGCGGGCGTGTCTTCTGTCGGCGGCACCAGCCAGGGTTCCGACGCGTTGGCGAGGAACCCGTCGGTCAGGAGCATGACCGGGGTCATGTGATGCACGGCGATGCGCACCGCCTCGCGGGCCATGGCGTAGCAGTCGGACGGGGTGGCGGCGGCGAGCACGACGATGGGTGAATCGCCGTTGCGTCCGAGAACCGCCTGATAGAGGTCGGACTGTTCGGTCTTGGTCGGCATTCCGGTGGAAGGGCCGGCGCGCTGGGAATTGACGATGACCAGCGGCAGTTCGGTCATGACCGCGAGCCCGATGGCCTCGGCCTTGAGTGCGATGCCCGGACCCGAGCTCGAGGTAATGCCGATGGAGCCCGCATAGGAGGCGCCGATGGCGGCGCAGACGGCGGCGATCTCGTCCTCGGCCTGGAAGGTCTTGACGCGGAAGGATTTGAGCCGCGCCATGTCGTGCAGGAGGTTGGAGGCGGGGGTGATCGGATAGGAGCAGAAGACGAGGTCGAGATCGGTGTTGAAGGCTCCGTCGAGAAGCCCGAAGGCGAGCGCCTCGTGACCCGTGACCGTGCGGTAGAGACCGGCCGGAAGATCCGCCCGCCCCACCGTATAGCCCGTCAGCTGCTGCAGTTCGGATGTCTCGCCGAAGGCATGGCCCGCATCGAGCGCCCGGCGGTTGGCGTCCACCAGTTCCGGGCGGGCGGCGAAGCGGCGCTCGAGCCAGCGGAGCACGCTTTCGCGCTCCCG
>JAGREZ010000442.1:0-2244 GCA_020446285.1 Geminicoccaceae bacterium | reverse complement strand
TCGATCTCGACGAGGCGCAGGCGATCCAGCGAACCGTCGGTGCGGGGATCGGCGGCATAGCCGGCCTTCTTGAGATTGCGATCGGAGAACGAGCCACTGTCGATGATGACGAGGGCACCGTCCGCGAGTTCGCCGGTATTGACCCGAAGTGCCGCCGGATTGAGCGCCACGAGCACGTCCGGCCGGTCGCCGACGGTCTTGATGCGGCGCGAGCCGAAATTGATCTGGAAGGCCGAAACGCCATAGGTCGTCCCCACGGGTGCCCGGATCTCCGCCGGGAAGTCGGGGAAGGTGGCGAGGTCGGAGCCGGCCATCGCTGTTGCGAGGGTGAATTGCGAGCCGGTGAGCTGCATGCCGTCGCCGCTGTCTCCGGCAAAGCGCACGACGGCGGATTCGCGCATCTCGCGCGAACGGGTATCGGTTTCCCGGATAGCAGCGGAAGTGTCCATGCCGGAGCATCCTCGAAGAAATCTGGTTACGGAGGATGCCCAAGCATGGGTTGCCGTCGATGTCAATGGCGTTTAATACAATTATGTAGTGTAATTAATAAATAAATACAATATCTTGATGATAAATTGCCGGATCCCCGCTTCCTGTCGGCAGGCAATACAACGGGGGACGCCTCCTTGCAAATTCATCGCCGGCAGCCTCCGCACGGGACTTGCCTCATGGCCGGGATACCGTCCAGTTTCGCCGGCACTCGACAGGCCCGTTTGCGGAACCGCGTTATCGATCATGACCTTCCTTCTCTCCAAACTCCTGTGGATGATTGCCCAACCGAGCAATTTCCTGCTTCTCGTCGCCTTCGCCTGCAGTCTGCTCGCGCTCGATGTGCGGCGGCGCAAGCCCGGAGTGATCGCCGCCATCGCCATGACGATGCTGGTGGTCGCCGCCGTCCTGCCCGTCGGGCTGTGGCTGCGCCAGCCGCTCGAGGATCGTTTCCCGCGTCCGCAGGCATTGCCCGACGAGGTGGCCGGCATCATCATTCTCGGCGGGGCGCAGCAGCCGCACATCACGCTCGTGCGCGGCACGCTCGCCCTCAATGATCGCGCCGAGCGGCTGATCGAGGGGCTGGCGCTGGCAGGCCGGTACCCCGATGCGCGGATCCTTCTTGCCGGCGGCAGCGGGGCGATCGGCGGCGTCGGCGGCAGCGAGGGCGATGTCAACAGGGTCTTCGCCCGACTGATGGATCTCGCACCCGAACGTGTGATCCACGAGGAACAGTCGCGCAATACCTTCGAGAATGCGCAGTTCAGCTGGCAGCTCATCCAGCCCGACGATGACGAGAACTGGATTCTGGTCACCTCGGCCGCGCACATGCCCCGCTCGATGGGGATCTTCCGCAAGCTCGGCTGGAACGTCATTCCCTGGCCGGTCGACTACCAGACCTCCGGCGATCTGGAGATGGCCCCCGAGCTCAACATGAGCGGCCGGCTCGCCGAGCTGGACGAGACGGTGCGCGAGTGGATCGGCCTCGTCGCCTACCGGTTCATGGGCCGGACCGGCGCGTTTTTTCCCGGTCCCTGACCGCGGCGGAGCCGCGCGCGTGGGGCAGGATGACGGCGGCGGAGCCGTGCGTGTAGGGCGGGATGATGTCTGAACGCTTGCCAAGCGCCTGATGAAACGCAATCCTTGCAATCACATCCAAGCAGGGAAGGAACATCGCGATGTTGCAGAAAAGACGTGGCGTTCTCGCCGGTGCCGCCATGCTGGCGATCGGCTCGTTCGCGATCGGCGACGGGGCGGCCGCTCAGGGCGCTGATCGCTCCTACATCCTGACGACCGCCACCACCGGCGGCACCTACTACCCTGTCGGCGTCGCTCTCGCCACGCTGATCAAGGTCAAGCTGATGAACTCCGACAATATCGACATGTCGGCGATCTCCTCGGCTGGCTCGGGCGAGAACATCAAGCTGCTGCGCGAGAACCAGGCACAGTTCGCCATTCTCCAGGGGCTGTTCGGCCAGTGGGCGTGGAAGGGCACCGGCAAGGTCGAGGCCGACGGCCAGCAGGCGAACCTGCGTTCCATCACCATGCTGTGGCAGAATGTCGAACAGATGGTGCTCGCGACCGATCTCGCTGAAACCGGGACGATCGACGATCTCGCCGGTCTCGCCGGCAAGCCCTTTTCCATCGGCACCAAGAATTCCGGCACCGAGGGATCGGGCCAGACGCTCCTTTCCAATCTCGGTATCGACTGGCAGGGCTTCGAACTGGTTCATCAGGGCTACACCCCCACCGCCG
>JAGREZ010000441.1 GCA_020446285.1 Geminicoccaceae bacterium | reverse complement strand
GCGGCGCCGGAGGTGCGGGCGATCGGGCCGGCGTTCCATGACTGGCTGCTCGAACTCAATGCCGCGAATGTGCCCGAAGTCGGGTGGATGGACGCTGCCGGGCTCGGCGAACGGCTGGCCATGCCGCACTGGCTGGGTGCTGCCTTCATCGACGGCCGGCCGGTCGGCGCACTGCTCGGACTGCGCGAGCGGGCACCATACGGGAGTCCGAACTACCGCTGGTTCGACCAGCGCCACGCAAGCTTCATCTATGTCGACCGGATCATGATCGACGCAGCCGCGCGGGGGACGGGGGCGGGAAGGGCCCTCTACGGCGCATTCATCCGCGAATTCGCCGCCGGCGCCCCCTGGATCTTCTGTGAGGTCAATGCAGTTCCGCCGAATCCGGGCTCGCTCGCCTTTCACAGGCGCCTCGGCTTCGAACCGGTCGGCCGCCTCGTGCATGTGCCGGGTGAAAAGGAAGTGGTCATGCTCGCCCGGAGTCTCGAGGGCTGATCCGGAAGAAAAAGGCGGAAATCCGCCGACCTTTCACGAAGCCTTAAACCCGTTTCCCTATCCTGATCCTGCATCGTCAAAGCCGGACCGGGAAGAGAATGAACCAGGTCGATTACCATCAACTTCGTCGAAGTCTCGTGCTCCTCGCCGGACAGCGTTCCCTGCTGGCCAGGGGATTTGCCGCCCGTGTGACGGGTATCCTGCCGGAACTCGGCGAGCGTCTGCGCGGCGAGCCGTCGGATCAGCTCGCCATGGCCCTGCTCGAAGCGGCACGCTGTGCGCTCTACTGGCAGAACATCGAGCCCATGCTGCAACGTTCGGGCCGCGATCTCGCCACGATCGGTGTCCGCAGTCGCGACTACGAGATGCTTTGCCATTGCTGGGTCTCGCTTCTCGCCGAGATGCTCGGCGAGGCATGGGACGAACCGCTCGAACATGCGTGGCAGAGCATCGGCCGCGCGTTCTTCGATACCATGCGCGAAAGCAGCGACAGCGAACACGGCATCGCACAGGCGGTCGCCGTCTATGACTGATCCGGGGCCGAAACGGCGTCATCCCAGATAGACGTTGCTTTCGGGGTAACGGACGCGCGGTGCCACCTTGGTTGCGAGGAAGAAGCCGAGTGTGAGCGGGCCCACCCGGCCGAGGAACATGATGATGACGATCACGGCTCGTCCGAACCCGGACAGTTCGCCGGTATAGCCGCGGGACAGGCCGACGGTGCCGAATGCGCTCGCGACCTCGAAGCTGATGTCGAGGAAATCCCCGTCATGGGATACGGTCAGCAGGAAGACGCCGACGAAAACGAGGATCACGCTGATCGAGGTCAGGGCCATGACCTTGAGGACCTGTTCGAACACGATGCTGCGTCCGAACAGGTGAAGCTGCTGCTGCCTGCGGAAGAAGGCAATCGTGGCGATGATCATCACGACGAAGGTCGTCACCTTGATGCCGCCGGCGGTCGAGGTCGGTCCGCCGCCGATCAGCATCAGCGAAATGAACATCATCGACGTGCTGTCATGCATCGCGCCGATGTCGGTCGTGTTGAAGCCCGCCGTGCGTGTCGTGACACCCTGAAACCAGCTGACGGTGAGCCTCGCCCAGATGCTGTCGAACTGTCCAAGCGTGCCGGGATTGTCCCATTCCAGAAAGGCGAACATGCCGACCGACCAGGGGATCAGAATGGCCGTTCCCAGCAGCATGATCTTGGTGTGCAGGCTCCAGGCGCGCCAGTTCTTCCGGCTGAAGATGTCGTGCAGAACGATATAGCCGATGCCGCCGACGATGAAGAGTGCCGGAATGACACTGTTCACGACGGGATCGGTGGCGTAACCGGCGAGCCCGTCCGCGAATGTCGAGAATCCGGCATTGTTGAAGGCCGAGATCGAGTGGAAGACCGCTTCCCACATGCCTCGCGCGAAACCGTATTGCGGCACGAAGGTCAGCGCCAGCAGCAGGGCGCCGACGATTTCGCAGAATGCGACCGCCTTGAGGATCGTGACGACCAGTCTCGAAAGCTGGTTCACCGAACTCTGGTTGAGATCGTCACGAAGATAGATCCTGCCGGTGATCCCGACCGGCAGCCCGAGGGCGCCGAGGATCAGCGCCGCAAAGGTCATCAGGCCGAGGCCGCCCATCTGGATCAGGAAGGCCACCGTCATCTGCCCGAACAGGGTCAGGTCGGCGCCGGTATCGAGGACGACGAGCCCGGTCACGGTGACCGCCGATGTCGAGGTGAAGAGCGCGTCGGACCAGGTGATTGCAACGGTGTGCGAGACGGGCAGCATGAGAACCGCCGCACCCATGACGATCAGGACCGCGTAGAGGGCGGCAAGGATCAATGGCGGCGGTGCGGTCGCAAGCGTGGCCCGGGCATTCCGGAGAACGCTGCCCATGGCAATCGGGCTGCGGCTCAAAATGCATCACCGAAACGGCGCAACTCCGGCCGTTTGCCGAGAAGGATCAGCTTGTCGTCCTCCTCCAGCACCATGCCGGTATCGTCGCATGAGCGATACTCGGTGCCGCGCATCAGGCCGAGAAGCCGCACGTCGAATGCCGTTCCGATCTTCAGCGTTGAAAGTTCACGTCCCGCCATGCTCTCCGGAATG
>JAGREZ010000054.1 GCA_020446285.1 Geminicoccaceae bacterium | reverse complement strand
CCATTGCAATCCCAGCCGGGCACGTAGTTGGAATCGCGGCCGCGCATCTGGAAGGACCGGGTGATGACGTCCTTCATGATCTTGTTGAGCGCATGGCCGATGTTGATGTTGCCGTTGGCATAGGGCGGGCCGTCATGCAGGATGAACTTGTCGCGTCCCTTCGACGCTTCGCGCAGGCGGGCGTAGATGTCGAGCTTCTCCCAGCGGTCGAGAATGCCCGGCTCGCGCTGCGGCAGGTTCGCCTTCATGGCGAACTCGGTCTTGGGCAGGAATACGGTGCTCTTGTAGTCTCGGCTCATGGGGCTCTCGGGTCGCGGGTTTGCAAGAATGTTCGCTGTCGGTTCGCTCAGATCGCGGCACTGTCGGTGGTCAGCGCCAGCGCGCGGTCGCAGTCGATGCGCATCTGCGCGGTCAGGGCCTCGATCGAGGAAAACCGCTCCTCGCCGCGAAGCCGGTCGATGAACGCCACGCGCAGACGACGTCCATAAAGATCATAATCCATTCCGTCGAGAAGATGCACTTCCAGCCGGCTTTCCACACCGTGAAAGGTGGGGTTGGTGCCGAGGCTGGCCGCACCCGGATGCCAGCGCGGTGCCAGCGCATGGCCATCGGCGTCATGTTCGATCAACGCCGCGCGCACCGCATAGATTCCCGTGCCGGGCATGGCCGTTCGCGGATGCAGCGGATAGGTGTTGGCCGTCGGAAAGCCGAGCTCGCGGCCGCGACGGTCGCCCGCGCGCACCAGACCGACGATCTCGTAGGGCTGGCTGAGCATTTCGCCCGCCTCCGCCACCCGTCCATCGGCGAGCGCGGCACGGATGCGGGTCGAGGAAACGACACCGCCCCGGTCACCGACAGCCCCGGCCACATCGACGCGCACGCCATGCGGCGAGGCGACCCGGCGCATCAGCTCGACATCGCCCCTGCGCCTGTGCCCGAAGCGGAAATCGCTGCCCGAGACCACCGCGCGCACGCCCAGCCTGCCGATCAGGATATCCTCGACGAAGCTCTCGGCCGATACCGCCATCAGGGCGCGGGTGAACGGCAGGACGAAGAGATGTTCCACGCCCAGATCGCGCAACAGCTCGACCTTGCGCCGGAACGGGCTCAGCCGGGCGGGCGCGTCCTGACCCTGAAGCACCTCGCGCGGATGCGGCTCGAAGGTGACCACCCCGAGGCCGGTTCCCAGTTCAACGGCGTTCGCCCTTGCCTGTCCGATGACGGCCCGATGACCGCGATGGACGCCGTCGAAATTGCCGATCGCCACCGCCGCCGCGAAGCCGTCACGCCGTTCGCGACCGGACAAGGGGTTGGAATACCCTCGATAAACGCGCATGGGCGCCTTTTTCCACGGCCCGGCACCGGCTGTAAAGGTTCCTTGATGCCGCTTCGATGCCACTTCGATGCCACTGGGGCCGATCATGTCCGATGCCGGTCCGGTGCAGGTGCAATATCCATCACAGCGCCGCCCGGTCTTCCCGCCGTAGCATGTCTGGCGATCAGGGCCTCACGACAAGGCCGGAATGGAGGGGAGAACGATGCTTGTGGTGTCTTGCAGTCTCAGCGCCGGCGGATATCTCCTTGCGGCGATCGTCATGAAATACTGGTTCGACCTGCCCTTGCCGGTCGCCGTCGGCCTGATCCTCCTCTCGCTCGGCATTGCGATCGGCTTCGAGATCCGGGCGATGATGGAAAGCGACCTCGCCTTGACGATCCTCACGATCATCGGCTTCGAGACGGTTCTGGCATTCCTCTTCGGACATGTCCTGTTCGGCGAGACCGTGCGACCGCTGCAATGCGCCGGCGTGGTTCTGGTTCTGGCCGGCGTCATGCTGGTTCAGCTGCCGGTATCGGCTCCCTGATCCGGATCGGCGGGCAGGGGTTTGCGACCGCTGGCGAGGATGAAGATTTCCGAACTCTCCGAACGGGTGGCCTTCGGGCGAAGCGGCCTGAAGCTGCGGAACCGGTCCTGCGCCGATTTCATGACCGCATGTTCCGCCCCCTTCACCAGCTTGAGAAAGGCATGGCCGTCGATCCGCAGGACTTCGGCGGCGAAATCGAGCACCGTCTCGCCGACCTGTTCGGCGCGCAGGCGATCGACGATCCGCCGGCCCGTGGCATCGGGGGCGATGTCGCTGAGGACGAGATCCGCCGGGCCGCCGAGTTCCTCCTTGAGCCGTTCCTGCATGACGGGATCGAGAAAATCGCCCTGGAGGATGGTCACCCCGTCGATCGGTTCCACCGGCAAGAGGTCGATGGCGACGATGGCCGCACCCTTGCGCGCGGCATATTGCGACCAGCTGCCGGGTGCCGCACCCAGATCGAGAATGCGCATGCCCTTGCGGATCAGCCCGAAACGCTCGTCGATCTCCTGAAGCTTGAACACCGAGCGCGCCCGGTAGCCGAGCTTGCGCGCTTCCTGCACGAACGGATCGTTGAGCTGACGCTGCAGCCAGCGGGTCGAGCTGTCCTTGCGGCTCTTGCTGCGCTTGAGCTTCTGCTTTTTGTCGGCGCGGATCAATCGAATTCCCCGACCGTGCCGAGCAGGGCCTGATGCAGGGACAGGCCCATCAGCGCATTCAGGATACCCTCGCGCACACCGCGATCGGCGACCCTGAGGCTCGCGACCGGCCAGCAGCTGTGAATGGCGTCCAGAATGGCGCATCCGGCGACGACGAGATCGGCGCGGCCGGTGCCGATGCAGGGATGCGCGGCACGGCCGCTGTCATCGAGTTCGCGCAGCCCCGAGGTGACCTCGAAGATCGCGGAAAAGGGCATGCGCACACCGTCCACCTTGCTGCGGTCATAGCGTTCGAGACCGAGATGCAGTGCCGCCAGCGTCGTCACCGTGCCCGAGGTCCCGAGCATCTGCACGCGCGTGCCGTTCAGGCGCGGCGGTGCCTGCTGGCTGGCATTGGCGTGGGTGAGAAGGTCGCTCACATGGTTCACCATGGTCTCGTAGACCGGTGCGCCGGCGACCATCCGTCCGAAACTCTCCGAAAGGGTCACGACCCCTGTGGGAAGCGAGATGGAACGGCCGATCCGCCCGCCCGTCACCGGCTTGAGCCGGTCGAGCCACATCACTTCCGTACTGCCACCGCCAATATCGATCATCAGCAGCTGGTCGGCATCCTCGTCGATCAGCGGCAGGCAGCCGAGCAGGGCCAGCCGTGCCTCCTCCTCGTGATCGACGATCTCGAGGTCGATCCCGGTGACCCGGCGCACCCGCTCGATGAATTCGAGCCCGTTGGCGGTCCGCCGGCAGGCTTCGGTGGCCACGCAGCGGGCCATGATGACATTGTTGCGCTGCATGATCCGCCGGCAGACCTTGAGCGCCGCGATCGTGCGCGACATTGCCGGTTCGGACAGCCGGTCGCTCTGTGCGATGCCCTCGCCGAGGCGCGTGATGCGAGAGAAGCTGTCGACGACCTCGAAGC
>JAGREZ010000053.1:1486-8572 GCA_020446285.1 Geminicoccaceae bacterium | reverse complement strand
CAGGGGAGGCTCAATGGTTCCAGGGGAGGAAAGCCATTGACATTCCGGGCTTCGCGCGGGCGTCCGCGGTCTTGAACGGTGTGGAGCGGGCTGCCGGCGCAGTCGGACGCATCAATGACGGGCTTGCTATCGTCTGCAGATATGCCGTCATTCTCATCGTCGCGGCCCTCGCGATCATCCTTAGCTGCGCGGTCTTCTGGCGCTATGCCCTGAACAATGCCATTCCCTGGTCGGAGGAAGGCGCCAAATATCTCATGGTCTGGCTGACCTTTCTCGGTGCCCCCATCGCCCTTCGCCATGGCGGTCACGTCAATGTCGATCTCGTCGTGAACGCGCTTTTCGGGCGGTCGAAACAGTTCCTGCTGCTGCTCATCAATCTGGTGGTCATCTCGGTCTGCATCATGCTCGTCTGGCAGGGCGGCCTGTTCGCCATGCTCGGCGCGCGGCAGGTGGCTTCGAGTTTCCAGCTCTCCATGGCTTGGGTCTATGGCGTGGTCCCGCTCGGCGGAGCGCTGCTGTTGCTGGTGGCAGTGGAACATGCGCTCAAGTCGTTTCTCGGCCTTTTCGATCCGGAAAACGGACTGACGGAAACGCACGACAGCTTTGCCGATGAGGTTCGGGAATAGGCCATGGCGCTCGGTTTCTTCTACATTCTCATTCTCGTCATGACGCTCGGCGTTCCCATCGTCTTCGCGCTCGTCTTCGCACCGATGGTCGGCATCTTCCTCGAGGACAAGCTCGTCTTCCTCTCGATGATGCCGCAACGCATCTTTTCCGGTATCAACCAGTTCCCGCTGCTCGCCATTCCGATGTTCATCCTCGCCGGCGAGATCATGAACCATGGCGGCATTACCATTCGCCTGGTGGCCTTCGCCAAGACGCTCGTGGGACACCTGCGCGGCGGCCTCGCACAGGTGAACGTGCTCTCCTCGATGCTGTTCGCGGGCCTGTCGGGCTCTGCTGTCGCCGACACCTCGGCACTCGGCTCGATCCTCATCCCGGCAATGGAAAAGGACGGCTACACACGCCGTTTCAGTGCGGCCATCACCGCCGCCTCCTCGGTCATCGGGCCGGTGATCCCGCCCTCGATCATCATGGTGGTCTATGCCTACATCATGGGCGTTTCCGTTGCCGGCCTGTTCGCCGCCGGGTTCATTCCCGGCATCCTGATGGGCGGCGGGCTGATGCTCGTCACCTCGTGGCTGGCAAAGACACGCAATTATCCAAGGACGGAACGCCGTGCCTCGGCGAGCGAGGTCAAGACGGCATTCACGAGCGCCTTCTTCCCGCTGATGACACCGGTCATCATTCTGGGCGGCATTCTCTCGGGCATCTTCACGCCGACCGAAGCGGCCGCCGCCGCGGTCGCCTATTCGCTCGTGCTCAGTATCTTCGTCACCCGCACGCTTCCCCTCGCGCGCATTCCCGACATGCTCTATCGTGCCGGTATCGCGTCATCGTCGATCCTTCTGGTGATCGGTGCAGCCACCGTGTTCGGCTGGGTCACGTCGCTGTCCGGCGCTCCCAGTGCGGTGAGCGGGCTTCTGCTCGGCATCAGTGACAATCCTCTCGTCGTTCTGCTCTGCGTCAACATCCTGCTGCTCTTTGTCGGCATGTTCTTCGATGCCGGCCCCGCCATTCTCATCCTCGGTCCGCTGCTCGGCCCGACAGTGATCGGACTCGGTGTCGATCCGCTGCATTTCGCCATCGTGATGTGCGTCAATCTCACCATCGGCCTCGCCACCCCGCCTATGGGGCTCGTGCTGTTCGTGGCCTCGACGCTGACCCGCATCTCGATCGTCGAGATCGCCAAGGACATGTGGCCTTTCCTTCTCGTTCACCTGGTGGTGATCCTGCTCATCACCTACATTCCCGCCCTGACGATGACCCTGCCGCGTCTTCTGGGCCTCGGGGGTTGAAACCGGCGGGAACAAAGCCCTGTTCGGGGAGGCAAGATCCATGAAGAAAACCCTTTGCGCCGGCATCGCCGCCGTCGCATTCCTGACCGCAAGCGGCATGGCGCATGTCGCCACCGCCGCCGACTATGTGCTGAAATATGGCCATCCGGGCCCGGTCGGGCCGGACAGCGACGACCATGTCGCCGGCGAGTTTCTCAAGTTCTTCCTCGAAAGCCGTTCCAACGGCCGCATGGAAGTGCAGATCTTTCCGGGCTCGCAGCTCGGCTCGTTTCGCGAGATGGTCGAGCAGGTCAATGCCGGAACGCTCGAAATCGCACATACCGCACTCGGCGGCCTCGTCGGCTTCATGCCCGAGTTGCAGGTCATCGAACTGCCCTACATCGTTCGCGACGACGCGGTCGCCGAATGCATGATCAAGGGACCGTTCTTCGAGGATGTGCGCAAGACCTTCCTGGAGAAATCGGGCAACGTCAATCTGGTCGGCGTCGGCAATACCGGACGTTTCCGCAATTTCTTCACGGCAGACAAGCTGGTAAGGACCGCGGCCGACCTCGAAGGCGTGAAGATGCGTGTCATCAACTCGCAATTGCCGGTCGAGATGATGCAGTTCTTCAAGGCCAATCCGACCCCGGTCGCCTGGGGTGAGCTCTATACCTCGCTCGCCACCGGTGTCGTCGAGGGCACGAAAAATGCGGTGACTGACATCATTCCCAACAAGATGCACGAAGTCGTCAAGTTCGCGACGATAGACGAGCATGCCTATCTCTTCGGCTTCATGGCCGTAAGCCAGGATTTCATCGAGAGCCTGCCCGACGATCTGCGCGCGCTCACCATCTCCGGCATTCGCCAGATGGCCGACGTCCAGCTCGAATTCAACAAGGGTGCGGAAGCCCGCCAGAGCGCGGCATTCGTCGAGGCCGGTGGCGAGATCTATGTTCCGTCCGAGGAGGACATGGAAACCTTCCGTGCGGTAAAGGAACCGATGCGGGAATGGTATGAAGGGCAGTTCGGCGCCGAATGGTACGGAAAATTCGCCGGTGCTGCCACCGATTGCGAGCAGACCGTCGACAGCGAGCTGGCGACGCTCGCCACCCGGTAGAGCATCGATCCAGACAGATCATACCGATCTGACTGGATAAATTGATGCAAAAACAATGAGCTAGCGCTCGGGTGAATGAACGAAGTGAATGCGCCTGAGCAGTAGGCGCACCATCGCGAGAGTGAATCCGGATCCTGCCGGCGGCGTTCCTGAGGGTGCCGCCGGCAGTCTGGTCTGTTCTCAGGCTTCGACCGGGTCCTTCGACATGAAGGAACGGAAGGCTGGCCAGATGTCCTCGCGGGATTCGATCAGCACGCTCTGGAAATTGCCCGCGTCCATCTTCTCGAAGATGTCCATCATCGTGCTTTCGTAGAAGTGATGCCCCATTGGCTTGATCTCGCCATAGCCGAAGAGGTTGCAGATTTCGCATAGTTCCGTTGCGGCCTTGACCGTTGCCTCATTGTCGCTGGTGAAATTGTCGCCGTCGGAACAGTGGAACGCATAGATGTTCCAGTGTGAGGGGTGGTAGCGCTCGGTCACGATTTCCAGTGCCTTGAGATAGCCCGACGAGATCATGGTGCCACCGGACTCGCCGCGGTGGAAGAACTCGTCTTCGGTGACTTCCTTGGCCTGGGAATGATGGCCGATGAATACAATCTCCGTGTTTTGGTATTTGGTGCAGACGAACTGGTAGAGCAGGAAGAAGAATGACCGGGCCAGATATTTCTTCATCCTGTCCATGGACCCTGACGTGTCCATGATGCAGACTACCACCGCATTGCTTTCCTCGCGCGTGTCGAGGCGAAGCCGCCTGTAGGTCAGATCCTCCTTGTAGAACGGAAAACGCTGGCCCTGCGGCCGTTCGAGAGCCGCCCGGTCGCCTTCGAGCGCTGCCGCCCGCGTGCTCGCGATCTGCCGGCGGATCCGGTTTCTCGCCGTGCGCTTGCGGTCGAGATGTGCGCGGATCCCCTGCTTGCGATAGCCGAGGCGCCGGGAAACACGTTCGGAGAGTGCTTCCTTGAGAATCTTGCGTTCCATGTCCGGAAGTTCGAGATCCTCGAACATGATGTCGACAAGTTCCTCGAGGCTGATCTCCGTCTCGTAGATGTCCTCGCCGGCCGCGTCTCCGGCCTCGCCCGGCTGCTTGCCGTTCCTGCCGCTCTGGCCGACGACACGACCTTCCTCGCTCTCGCCGTCGCCGGTCCCGACACCGCCCTCATTGTCGCCGAAAGTGAAGCGATATTCACGCACGCCCCGGATCGGCACCTTGATCAGCCGGTCGCGGTCGCGGCCTATGATCGCCTCTTCGGAAATGATGTCGGCGATATTGTCGCGGATGGAACGACGAAGCTTGTCGCGATGGCGGGCGCGATCTCCTGCGCTGCGATCGGAGCGCAGGGCATCGCCTTCACTGTAGGGTCGAAATACGGTCATTGTGACGCTGTCCGCTCAATCCTTCCACAGATGGTTGGCAGCGTATTTGAGGATCGTGTCGATGGAGTTCGGCTCGTAGCCCTGCCCGATCAGGTTCTCGACCATGCTGTCATATTTCTCACGCTGTTCCTCGTCGCGCGTACGCGCCTTGGTGATGATGCGGCTGATATCCCGGACCGAGGACATGAGCTTCTTCTCGATCGCCTCCTTGAGAGGCTCGTAGGCGGTGTAGTCGATCTTCTCGCCGCGCCGGCTGGCGGACCAGAGATAGGCGATGACTTCCTGACGGAAGCCTTCCGCGGCCGGGCCGATGATGGCGATCTGTTCCTCGATGGATTTCAGGAACGGCTCGTCGGGCTGGATCTCGTCGCGGGTGACCGGATCCTTGACCTTGGCCTTCGTGACATGCGCCTCGGCATGGTCGAGATAGTTCTGGAAGAGCGTGTCGGCCTGGTCCTTGAAGGAATAGACGAATGCCTTGGTGATGTCCTTCTCCAGCAGTTCGAGATAGGCCTTGTGCAAGGTGTCCTGAAGGAATTCGAGGTAGAGCTTGCGCGTATCGTCGGCGAGATCGGCCTCCTTCACCATGTGGATCAGTGCCTCACGCACATTGATCGGGTGAATGATGCCGTCATTCTGGGCGAGCGCCGTATCCAGCGCCTTCATGATGAAGCGGGTGGAGATGCCGAACAGGCCCTCGCGTCTGGTATCCTCGCGGAGCTCATGCGCCGTGAGTTTCTTCGGCCTGCCCTTTTCGAGAACCTCCTCACCATTGTAGATCTTCAGTTTGGTAACGAGATCGCACTTGTTGGAAGGCTCTAGTCTGGACAGGATGGCGAACATCGACGCCACCTCAAGTGTATGCGGGGCGATGCGCACGTCGAATTTCGAGCGCTCGAGGAACTTGCGGTAGATCTTGCTCTCTTCGGAAAGCCTGAGATTGTAGGGTACCTTGACCACGACGATGCGGTCGAGAATGGCTTCGTTGGTATGGTCGGCCTTGAACTTCTGCCACTCCGCCTCGTTCGAATGGGCGACGATGCAGGTATCCACATGGATCATGCCGTGGCGTCCGGGAGCGGGCACGAAACGCTCCTGGGTGGCGGTGATCATCGTGTGCAGATATTCGGTCTCGTTCTTGAACACCTCGATGAACTCGACCATGCCGCGATTGCCGACATTGAACGCGCCATTGAGTTCGAGCACGCGCGGATCACCCTCGCTGTAGCGGTCGAGCTTGGAGATATCTTCCGAGCCGATGAGAACGGAGGTGTCCTGATTGTTCGGATCCACCGGCGGAACGACACCGACGCCGCGACGCGCGCGCTTGGAGAGTGTAACCGCCTTGACCGGCATCGTCTCGTATCGCCCGTCGAACTCGTTCATCAGCCTGTGCCGGCAGATCGGGCAGAGATCGCCCTCGATCTTCACGTCGAGCATCTCCTCGAATGCCTGGCGCAGATGTCGCGGAATCAGGTGAAGCGGCTGCTCGAACACCGGACAGCCGTCTATCACATAGACCGGCGGCAGCGACTCGAGACCACGCTTGAGCTTTTCCGCAAGCGAGCTCTTGCCCGAACCGACCGGCCCCATGAGATAGAGGACCTGCCTCGCCTCCTCGCCGCCCATGGCGGCTGCATGGAAATAGCGGACGATCTTGTCGAGGGTCCGTTCCATGCCGAAGAACTCGTTCTCGAAGAAGGAATAGACCTTGATGGGGCGATCGCCGAAGACCCGCTTGGCGCGCGGATCGCTCTCGGTGTCGAGAACGTCGACGCCGGGGCCGGTGATCATGTCATAGAGGCGTTTGTGCGCGAGATCGGCCAGATCGCCGTCCTGCTTGACCAGTTCGAGATAATCGAGAAAGGTCCCGCTCCAGCGGTCCTTCGCCCGCTCCACTCGGTCCTTTTCGATCAGTTCGGCAAAATCGATAGTTGCTTCGGACATTTGCGCGGATCCCAGCTGGTTGCATCGAGACCGGCGTTTTCCTCTCTTGCAGGCCGAATGACTGTCTCCGACATGTGCCACGAACGATCCGGAAATCGTGCAGGACATTCATATCGAAGAGATCTCGCGGCGGGGAAAGGCGATGTGGCCAATGACGGGACCCGGCTCTCTTTGGGAAAACCGGCACCGATGATTACGCCGCGCGACCGATAGCTCAACCTTTCATCGAACAAAAAATCAATTAAGCTACCAAAAGTTTAAATCTTCCCCGTTCGGGGTCAACAGCAAAAAGATCACTTTTCTACTTTTCATGATATTTGCAAGCATCTGATCAACCAAAACGAATTCATGCAAAGTCTGATAGAAATTCGACGGTTTTTTCCTAAAAATGCGCACGGCAGGTTTTCGACACGGTCGAAACTGACACTTTTGCAAATGGGGAGATCAGAACATGAATTCCAACTCACTGAAAGAACGGGTAAAAGCCGGCGACCGGCTCTATGGCGCATGGCTTGCCCTGTCATCGGCCACGACCGCTGAACTGATGGCATATGCCGGTTTCGACTTTCTCATTCTCGACAATGAGCATGGCGCCGCCAGTCTCGAGACCTCGGTCGATGTGATGCGTGCCTGCGACGCTGCCGGCTGTCCGCTCGTGGTCCGCGTGCCGTGGAACGATCAGGTCTACATCAAGCGCATCCTCGATGCCGGTGCCACATCCCTGATGATTCCCATGATCGAGGATGC
>JAGREZ010000053.1:0-1329 GCA_020446285.1 Geminicoccaceae bacterium | reverse complement strand
GCCGCCGCCAATGCCCGCGCCATCGCCGAGGTCGATGGCATCGACATGGTGCTGATCGGCATCAACGACATGGGCGGTTCCATCGGCCATCTCGAAGGCGGCCTCGCCCATCCCGATGTGGCGAAGATCGTCCATCAGGCAGAAGCCGGCATCCGTGACGGCGGCAAGCCCATGGGCACGGTACCCTCGGCGATGCGAACGACCGGCGAACTGTTCGAAGCGGGCTATCAGCTCGTCGCCGGTGCCGGTGACGGCGTGCTTCTGGCAAAGGCAGCCTGCGCCGATGTCGCCAATGCCCGAAAGAGCATGGGCTAAGTTCCCCCGTTCAGGCGGAACAGCCTGAACGATCGGGAAATGCGGCGGAACCAGTTGATCCACCGACAGAATAGCCAGTGGCATGTCATGTCGAGAACATGTCACTGGCCCATCCTCGATCCGACGGCAGCGGCACCACGGAAAAGAGCCGCGTCCGGTTCTTCACGTCGGACAGCGGCTCTTCCGATGGGGGTCTTCAACGGTCGGGGAGTGTTCGGCGACGGATGGTCAGTCCACACGCCGGGAGAGACTTGTGCATCGATCCAGACAGGTCATACTGATCTGACTGGATAAATTGATGCAAAAAACAAGGACTAGTGCCCGGAGCCCGGAATCATGCGCTCCTCGGATTCGGCGATCTGTTCGGCTTCCATGCCGCGGATCGCCTTCTGCAACTTTTCGAACGCCCGGACCTCGATCTGCCGGACACGTTCGCGGCTGATATTGTAGACGGTGGAGAGATCCTCGAGAGTGCTCGGATTCTCCTTCAGACGACGCTCGGTCAGGATATGCTTCTCGCGCTCGTTGAGCACGTCCATCGCATCCTCGAGCATCTGCCGCCGGTGGCTGAATTCCTGCTCTTCGGCGATCACCGTTTCCTGACTGGCACTGTCATCGACGAGCCAGTCCTGCCACTCGGTCTCGCCCTCGGCTCGCAGCGAGGCATTGAGCGAATGATCCGGGCCTTCGAGGCGGCGGTTCATGTCGATCACGTCCTGCTCGGTCACGGCGAGCGTATCGGCGATCTCCTTGACCGTTTCGGGATGGAGGTCGCCTTCCTCGATCGCCTGCATCTGCCCCTTGAGGCGCCGGAGATTGAAGAAGAGCTTCTTCTGCGCGGCGGTCGTGCCCAGCTTCACGAGCGACCAGCTGTGCAGGATGTATTCCTGAATAGCTGCCCGGATCCACCACATGGCGTAGGTCGCCCGGCGGAAGCCCTTGTCGGGCTCGAAGCGCTTGACGGCCTGCATCAGACCGACGTTGCCTTCGGACACGACCTCGCCGATCGGCAGG
>JAGREZ010000440.1 GCA_020446285.1 Geminicoccaceae bacterium | reverse complement strand
ACCGTGCAGGCGCAGATCCTCGAGCTTCTGGAGGAGCTGCAGGCGGAGACCGGCATGGGCCTCCTGCTCATCACCCACGATCTCGGCGTGGTCGCGGAGACCGCCGATCGCGTCGTGGTGATGAATTCCGGACAGATCGTCGAGACCGGCAGTGCCGCCGAAGTCTACAGGGCACCGGCGCATCCCTACACAAGAAAGCTGATCGGCGCGGTGCCGGGCGGTGGCGACATGGCGCAGCCGCTCGATACCGGCATCCGCCCCATTCTGGAAATCAACCGCCTTTGCAAGCATTTCGGCGAATTCGTGGCGCTCGAGGATGCGAGCCTGACCGTATTGCCCGGCGAGACCGTGGCCATCGTCGGCGAGAGCGGATCCGGCAAGTCGACACTGGCGAAGGTGCTTCTGCGGCTGGAGGAGGCGACCTCGGGCGAGGCGCTCTACAATGGCCGCGACCTGGTGGCTATGCCCGCCGCCGAGCTTTTCGAGCTGCGCCGGGAAATCCAGATGGTGTTTCAGGATCCGACCCAGTCGCTGAACCCGCGCATGTCGGTTTACGACATCGTCAGCGAGGGGTTCGTCATCCATCCGGACATTCTGGCGAAGGCGAAATGGCGCGGCCGGGTGCAGGAGCTGCTGGAGCAGGTGGGGCTGGAGGCCGGGCACATGCACCGCTATCCGCACCAGTTCTCCGGCGGCCAGCGGCAGCGCATCGCCATCGCCCGCGCTCTGGCGCTGGAACCGAAACTGATCATCTGCGACGAGGCGGTGTCGGCCCTCGACGTGTCGGTACAGGCGCAGGTGATCGACCTTTTGACCGGCCTGCAGCGGGACATGGGGCTTAGCTATCTGTTCATCGCCCACGATCTGCCGCTGGTGCGCGATTTCGCCCATCGGGTCGTGGTGATGCAGGGCGGACGGATCGTCGAGCAGGGGCCGGTGGCGGACATCTTCGGTTCGCCGCGGATGGACTATACCCGCAATCTCATGGAAGCCTCGCTCAGTGCCGATCCCGACGTGCAGGCCGAACGCCGCCGCGCACGGCATCAGCTGCATGAGGCAACGCCTTGAAACGGCCCGATGTCCTCGTCATGTATCCGCTGCGGCCGGCGGCGATGGCGCAGCTCGAGGCGGCATACAGGCTGCATCGCCATGACGAGGCGAGCGACGGGGAGGCGCTGCTCCGCGAGGCCGGTCCCGCCTGCGAGGCGATCGTGATCAACGGCCATGCGGCGTTGACCGCCGATCATCTGAAGCACCTGCCGAACGTGAAGATCGTCGCCTGTTCCTCCGCCGGTTTCGAATCGATCGATGTGGATGCGCTGAAGGCCCGTGGCATCCAGCTGACCAACAGTTCCGACGCCCTGCTCGACGATGTCGCCGATACGGCGCTCATGCTGACCCTTGCCGCACGCCGGCAGCTCGTCGCCGCGCATGACTATGTCCGTTCCGGCGACTGGGGGCGCAAGGGCATGTATCCGCTGCTGTCGTCGATGCGCGGCAGGCGTGCCGGGATCGTCGGCCTCGGCCGGATCGGCATGGCCATCGCCCGGCGTTTCGAACCGCTGGGCCTCGAAATCGGCTATGTCGCGCGCAATCCGCGACCGGTTGCCTATCGCCGCTTCGACGACGCCCTGTCGCTCGCCGGCTGGGCCGACATTCTCGTGGTGATCGTGCCGGGCGGCCGCGGGACCGAGGGCATGATCGACCGTGCGGTGATCGACGCGCTCGGGCCCAGGGGCACGCTCGTCAATATCGCGCGCGGCTCGGTGGTGGACGAGGCGGCGATGATCGACGCCCTGCGCTGCGGCAGGCTCGGCAGCGCCGGGCTCGACGTTTATCGCGGCGAACCCGATCCGGACCCGGCACTCACGGCCCTGCCCAACGTCACCCTCTATCCGCACCATGCGAGCGGCACCGTGGAAACGCGCGACGCCATGGCCCAGCTGGTGGTGGACAATCTGGCCGCCTTCTTCGCGGGCCGCCCGCTGCTGACGCCGGTCCATGCGGTCTCCTGACGGTCTGGCGCTGGTCACCGGCTGCAGCTCGGGGATCGGGTTTGCGATTGCCGAACGGCTTCTGGCCGACGGCTGGCGCGTGACCGGGATCAGCCGCCGTTCTCCGGCGATCACCGCCTCCGGCTTTCGCCACATTCCCCTGGATCTGGGTGCAATCGCTGCGGACGATGGCGAGACCCTCGAGGCGGTGGCTGAGCAGGCCGGGAGGCCGGATGCCCTCGTTCATGCGGCGGGAATCCTCAAGGTGGGCACGCTCGATGATCTCGATCATGGCGATGGCGGAGCGATGTGGCGGCTGCATGTCGAGGCCGCCGCCCGGCTCGTCCAGACCTTCGCACCGAGGATGCCGGATGGCGGCCGGATCGTCCTGATCGGCAGCCGGGTCGCCACCGGAGCGGCCGGCAAGGCCTATTATGCCGCGTCCAAGGCGGCGCTCGAGGGGCTCGCCCGGTCCTTCGCGGCCGAACTCGCCCCGCGCGGCATGACGGTCAATGTCATCGCTCCGGCGGCCACCGAAACGCCGATGCTGCTGGATCCCGGCCGGCAGGGCCTGCCACCCCGCCTGCCGCCGATGGGCCGTTTCGTGCAGCCGGCCGAAGTCGCGGCCCTTGCAGCCTTCCTCCTGGGCGACGGCGGCGCAAGCATGACCGGCCAGCGCCTCGTCATGTGTGCCGGTTCGTCACTGTAGCGGCACACTCCTCGCCCGAAAGATGTACCGACATCACCGTCACGAAACGCACAAGGGAGGTTGCATGGCGTATATAGGTATTTATTCTTAGATAAATCAAGAAGAATCCTGAAAACAAGGAACCATGGCGGCCCCTTGACCCTGCCTCCGGTTGGCGATGACGCTTGACCGTGTCACCACCACCAACCCCTGAGGGGCCCGGGGGAAATCATTTCCCCCGCTCTTTTTTTCCGGCGACAGAGTGTTCGAATGAAAGAAGCGGCCGCCCGGGCCGGCGGCCGCTTTTTCGTGTCGTCGAGCGCGAGGGCGCTTCGCATTTCCGCTCGGGGGTGCAGGTGTCCCCGGTGGCGTAAGGCGAAATCAGCCCAGGAGCTTGAGCAGTTGCTGCGGCATCTGGTTGGCCTGTGCGAGCATGGCGACGGAAGCCTGCATCATGACCTGTTTGGAGGAGAAGTTGCTCATCTCCGAGGCCATGTCGACATCCATCAGTGTGGAGCGGGCCGAATCGAGATTCTCGATCGAGGTGGCGAGATTGGCGGAGGCGAACTCGAAACGCGAGATCATGGCACCGACATTGGAGCGGTCCTCGTTGATCTGCGCGATGGCATTGTCGAGGATGTCGCCGGCGGCGATCGCCCCTTCCTTGGTGCGGATGTTGGCGCGGCCGGTGTCCAACCCGGCGCCGTCCGCATCGGCGAGCGTGCCGGTGCTGACATTGCCGAGCTGGGCGGTGCGGATGTCGTCGAGACCGACCTCGATCGTGTCCGCCGAGGAGACCCCCACCTGGAAGGACACTTCATTGCTGGTGATCGAGAGATTGCCGGCCGTGCCCGTGATCGCTGCGGTCGAATCGAAATCGTCGAGCGCAAGGCTCACACCGGTGCCCTCGAACACGACGGCTCCGCTGTATGCCGTGGCATCGTCGGCGGCGGCCGTGACTGCTGCCGTGAAGGTATCGCCGGCCTGATCGGTATAGGTGAATGTCATCTGCTGATCGCCGCCGCCGGTCGCGGCCGTGGCCATGGTGATGCTGGCCTGCCCGGTTCCGGTGACGACATCGGCGGTGCCGCTGATATGGACGCCCGCAACATCGGCATCGGCGGTGACGGTGACACCGGTATCGCCGTTGAGCAGTGTCTGGCCGTTGAACTTGGTCTGGTTGGCGATATCGTCGATCTGCGCGGAGAGGGCGGAGAATTCCTTGTCGAGGAAGATCCGCTCATTGTCGGAGACCGAGCCCGACTGCGCCTGGACCGAAAGCGCCTTCATGCGCAGCAGGATGTCGGAGACCTGCGAGAGGCCGCCATCGGCGACCTGGAGCATGCTCGACGCCTGACCGGCATTGACCTTGGCCTGCTGCAGTGCTGTCACGTCGGCCTTGACCTTGGTGCCGACGGCGAGCGAGGCGGCGTCGTCCGAGGCTTTCACGATTCGCGAACCGCTCGACAGTTTCGCAAGCGAGCTCGAGGCCGCCATGTTGTTGCGGTCGAGATAGCGAAGCGCCGTGCTGGCGCTGGTATTGGTACTTGCCGTCAAAGCCATTCGTGTCGCTCCTGCTGTCTCTCGAACCTTCTGGCCCGTGGTTCGAATCCCGTCGCGACAAGGTGCAAGATCTTCCGCGACCTGCCTTTTCTAGCGCCGATATCTTAACATTTCGTTTGCTTCGAAAACCGGGCCGGTTTCGTGCGGTGTCCGATCAGGCGGGCTGGGCCTGCGCGTCGTGCACCGGTCGGGATTGCGGCGTGGCGGCAAGGGCCTGGCGAAGCCGTTCCTCCTGGAACATCAGGATCAGGAGAAGGCCATAGAGGGTCGTGATCTTTTCACCCAAGAAGACGCTGGTCCAGCCGCCGAGAATGCAGAAGATCGCAAGGGCCAGACTGTAGGAGAGCGCTCCCGTCGTCTTCTGGTAGAGCAGCCCCTGACGGACCACCGCCATCAGGAAGAGGGTGTAGAGAACCGCACCGATGATGCCGGTCTCGAAGGTCGTCTGCAGCCACAGATTGTGTGCGTGAGCCGGAGCCCAGTTGTTCCAGAGGCTGAAGAAATATTTGCCGTATGTGCCGAATCCGAAGCCTCCGAGCGGGCGCTTCTCGATCTCGGCAAGGGTGAGTTCCCAGACGACCAGCCGGCCGGAGAGCGTTTCCTCGCCGCCACGGCTCACCAGCGGCAGGATGATGTCGACAGCGACCCAAAGGCCGCCTCCGACCACCACAGCAGCGACGATCGCCCACATCTTGGCGGCTCCGTCGAGATGGAAGAAGGCGACGATGAACAGGGTGACGACGAAGAAGACGGCGAGCGACCGGCCCTTGGTGGCGAGCAGTGTCGCCAGCACGAGAAGGGCGAGCAGGGTGAGCCAGACGGTGGGCGATGTCGCGCCGGCACGTTTGCGGTTGAGATGCCAGACCGCGAGAAGGATCAGGCCGGCGATGCAGACGAGCGCCATGGTCTGCTGGTGGCGCATGACGCCCTTCATCCGCCAGGTTTCCTCCGTACCCTTCACCCAGCTCATGCCGAGACCCGCGCCGATCCAACTGACGACGATCGCCAGGAGCAGGATTCCCGCAAAGATGAGTGCTGTCCGGTGCGGATGCTCGTCCGAGAGCGAGAGGGCCGCGAGCATGGCGATCCAGAGGGCGAGGATGTGGTTCCGCCCCTCGGCGGCGCCGATCGACCAGAACTGGGTGACACCGAGCCAGGCAAGATAGACGAGATACAGGAGGAATGCCGGGTTGGTGAGCACGGACTGGCGGATCCGCAGGAGCAGCGGCACCCGCGCAAGCAGCACGAGCGTGAAGGTCGCAAGGGCGATCGGCATCCAGATCCGGCGCTCTTCCTCGCCCACGCGGATGGAATGACCGTCGACAAGGAAGATGGCGAAGATGAAGAGGATCGCCGTGATCAGTCGCATTGTTCGGCCGCCATGGATCGATGGTGAGGGGAACGGGCCCGCCCGGACGCCACCGGTGCCGTCCGTGCCGGCCCGGAGCGCCAGCTTGTGGCCGATGGCTGCGTCGCCACGCAAGCGAACCGCCACCCGCACCGCCATTATGTATGACCAATCGTTAAGACGAGGTTTCGCCCCCGTCTTCGTCCATTCATCGAAAAAGGCGTGTGCGGTCACGGTTGCAGGTGTGTGGCGCCATTCTTATATGAGCCGAAGACCGGGCATGATTTCGTGCGGAGTCGCAAGAGGACGGCCGCCCGACCGAGAGGCGGTGCATGCCCTGCAGTTTCACGACAGACGTTTTTCGCGTCTCACGCGAGGTTGAGGAATGAGCAAGATCATCGGGGTCGACCTGGGCACGACCAATTCCTGCGTTGCCGTGATGGACGGCAAGAATGCGCGGGTCATCGAAAACGAAGAAGGAATGCGCACCACGCCCTCGATGGTCGCATTCACCGAGGATGGCGAGGTTCTCGTCGGCATGCCGGCCAAGCGCCAGGCGGTGACGAACCCCGAGAACACGCTCTTCGCGGTCAAGCGGCTGATCGGCCGCCGCTATGACGATCCGGTGGTCGCCAAGGACAAGGACATGGTGTCCTACAAGATCGTCAAGGCCGACAATGGCGATGCCTGGGTCGAGACCCGCGGCGAGAAGAAGGCGCCATCGCAGATTTCCGCCGAAGTGCTCAAGAAGATGAAGCAGACCGCCGAGCGCCATCTCGGCACGACGGTCGACAAGGCGGTCATCACGGTTCCGGCCTATTTCAACGACAGCCAGCGTCAGGCGACCAAGGATGCCGGCAGGATCGCCGGTCTCGAGGTGCTGCGCATCATCAACGA
>JAGREZ010000052.1:4454-4618 GCA_020446285.1 Geminicoccaceae bacterium | reverse complement strand
GCTTGAGGTTCTGGATCTCGGTCATGCGGTCCAGATCGTCGACCGCGAGTTCCCACCACTGGCGACGGGGCATGCCGTCAAGCACCGATGCGCCGATCGTCGAACCGGCCTTGAACCCCTTCGGCCCCGCCGTCGCCTTCTCGCCTTCGAGCACCTCGCGAAGA
>JAGREZ010000052.1:4245-4368 GCA_020446285.1 Geminicoccaceae bacterium | reverse complement strand
CGCGCTCGTCCTTGTCGACACCACGCCGATTGAATACGCGCACCTCGACCACGGTACCCGTCGCCCCCGGCGGAACCTTGAGCGAGGTATCGCGCACATCGGCGGCCTTCTCACCGAAGATCG
>JAGREZ010000052.1:3587-4039 GCA_020446285.1 Geminicoccaceae bacterium | reverse complement strand
TCCTCGATATGGATCGAGGTGAAGATGTCATCGCGAACGATTCGCTCGGAAATCAGGATCGAGTCCTCGAAATTGTAGCCGTTCCAGGGCATGAACGCGACGAGCGCATTGCGCCCGAGCGCCAGCTCGCCGAGTTCGGTCGAGGGACCGTCGGCAATGATGCTGCCCGCCGCCACGCGATCACCTACCTTCACCAACGGGCGCTGATTGACGCAGGTATTCTGGTTCGAACGCTGGAACTTCCTGAGGTTGTAGATATCCACCACGGCATCGGCACGCGCCGTCTCGTCAGTCACGCGAACGACGATGCGCCCGCCATCGACCTGGTCGATCACACCTGTACGCCGGGCGACGACTGCGGCACCACTGTCACGGGCGACCACTTCCTCCATGCCCGTACCGACGAACGGCGCTTCGGCGCAGAGAAGCGGAACGGCCTGACGCTGCATGTT
>JAGREZ010000052.1:0-3569 GCA_020446285.1 Geminicoccaceae bacterium | reverse complement strand
GCGCGGTTGGCGTCATCGTTCTCGAGGAACGGAATGAGCGCCGCCGCAACCGATACGAGCTGTTTCGGCGAGACGTCGATGAAATCGATCGTTTCCGGACGGCACAGCAGATATTCGCCGTTCTGCCGGCAACTCACCAGCTCGTCCGAAAACCTGCCATCCTCCGTCAGCGCCGAATTGGCCTGCGCGATCGTGTAGCGCCCCTCCTCCATTGCCGACAGATAGATGACATCACCCTCGACCCTGCCCTCGACGATCCGCCGGTAGGGACTCTCGATGAAGCCGTACTTGTTGATCCGCGCATAGGTCGCGAGGCTGTTGATGAGACCGATGTTCGGACCTTCCGGGGTTTCGATCGGGCAGATCCGGCCATAATGGGTCGGATGCACGTCGCGCACCTCGAAGCCGGCGCGCTCGCGCGTCAGACCACCCGGCCCAAGCGCGGAAAGGCGCCGTTTGTGGGTGATCTCCGAAAGCGGATTGGTCTGGTCCATGAACTGGGAGAGCTGCGACGATCCGAAGAACTCGCGCACCGCCGCGGCGACCGGCTTGGCATTTACCAGGTCATGCGGCATCGCGGCATCGATTTCCACCGAGCTCATGCGCTCGCGTACCGCCCGTTCCATGCGCAACAGACCGATGCGGAACTGGTTCTCCATCAACTCGCCGACAGAGCGCACGCGGCGATTGCCGAGATGATCGATGTCATCGATCTCGCCCCGGCCGTCCTTGATCTCGACCATGTGCCTGACGACCGAGAAGATGTCCTCGCTGCGAAGCACACGCACCGTATCCTCGGTCTCGATCCCGAGACGCGCGTTCATCTTCACCCGCCCGACCGGCGAAAGGTCATATCGCTCGGGGTCGAAGAACAGGCTCGAAAACAGGGTATCCGCGGTTTCGAGGGTCGGCGGCTCGCCCGGACGGAGCACGCGGTAGATCTCGAGAAGAGCTTCCTCACGGGTGCTGCTCTTGTCCAGAACCAGCGTGTTGCGGATATAGGGACCGATCGTGGTATGATCGATGTCGAGCACCGGCAATTCGTCGATCCCCGCCTCGGCCAGACGACCGAGCAGCTCGCCGGTGACCTCCTCGCCCGCCTCGGCGTAAACGAGCCCCGTCTCCTCGTTGATCACATCCCGGCCGACGAACCGGCCGACGACCTCTTCCGCACTCAGATAGAGTTCGGTCACGCCCTTCTCGGCGATCCGCTTGAGCAGGCGCGGGCTGACCTTGGTACCGGCCTCGGCGAGCGTTTCGCCGCTTGCCGCATCGGTCAGGTCGCCGACGATCTTCTGCCCCTGCAGACGTTCGGGCCGAAGCGGAACCTTCCAGCCCTCGCCGCAACGCCTGATCGTGATTTCGTGATAGAAACTGGAGAGAATGGTCTCGGGATCGAACCCGAGCGCAAGGAGAAGCGTCGTCGCCGGCAGCTTGCGCCGTCGATCGATGCGGACATAGACAAGGTCCTTGGCATCGAACTCGAAATCGAGCCAGGATCCGCGATAGGGAATGACACGGGCCGAAAAGAGGAACTTGCCGGAACTGTGGGTCTTGCCGCGATCATGATCGAAGAACACGCCGGGGCTGCGGTGCATCTGGCTGACGATGACCCGCTCCGTACCGTTCACGACGAACGTGCCGTTGGAGGTCATGAGCGGCATGTCGCCCATGTACACATCCTGTTCCTTGATGTCGCGAACGCTCTTGGCACCCGTATCCTCGTCGACATCCCAGACGATGAGCCGGAGCGTCACGCGAAGCGGGGCGGCATAGGTCAGCCCGCGCTGATGACATTCCTCGACGTCATATTTCGGCGCCTCGAGTTCGTACTTCACATAGTCGAGCGCCGCCCGGTCGGCGAAATCACGGATCGGAAACACGCTGCGAAACACTTCCTCGAGGCCGGCGACGGTCCGGTCCGCCGCTTCCACCAGCATCTGCAGGAAGTTCTCGTAGGACTGCCTTTGCACCTCGATGAGGTTCGGCATGGTCGTCACTTCCGGAATACGCCCGAAACTCTTTCGGATACGCTTCTTGGCCGTGATCGACTGATGCATGGCTGTTCTCGCTCGCTCGGGTCCGCGCCGCTCAGACGGGGCGTCGGGCCGGGGTATATTTCACGACGAAGAAGGCGCGCCGGAGATGGGACTGCCCGGCCGCCTTCCAAGGAGATCGATGCGTTTTCTTGCCGCAGCCCCAACGAGCCGCCCCGAACCTGCGCCCGGGACGGCGGAACTGACGGTGAGGGTTACGCCGATGATCGTAAGTTACTTGACCTCGACAGAAGCGCCGGCACCCTCGAGCTGCTCCTTCAGCTTGGCTGCCTCGTCCTTCGACACGGCTTCCTTGACCGGCTTGGGGGCACCCTCGACCAGATCCTTGGCCTCCTTGAGGCCGAGGCCGGTGATCGCACGGACCTCCTTGATGACGTTGATCTTCTTGTCGCCAGCGGCGGTCAGGATCACGTCGAACTCATCCTTTTCCTCGACAGCCTCGGCGGCACCGCCCGCGGCACCACCGGCGGCAGCGGCGACCGCGACGGGAGCCGCAGCCGAAACACCCCACTTCTCCTCGAGCATCTTGGAGAGTTCGGCCGCCTCGAGGACGGTAAGGCTCGAGAGATCCTCGACAATCTGTTCCAGGTTCGCCATCTTTGTTCCTCCAACGCGAAAACCCAAGGCCCGTTACCGGGCCAAATTCCATGCCTCTTGACGCTCAGCCCTGGTCGGCGTGCGCCTTCAGTACCCGCGCGATCTGACCGCCGGGCGCCTGCAGAATACCGGCGATACGGGTCGCCGGCGTATTGAGCAACGACAGGATCCTGGCCCTGAGCTCATCCAGCGACGGAAGTTCCGCCAGAGCCTTGACCTGGGTCTCGTCGAGCAGCGAACCATCGAGTCCGCCGCCGATGATCTTCAGTTTTTCATTCTTTTTCGCGAACTCGGCGAGCACCTTCGGCGCCGCCACCGGGTCGTTCGAAAAACCGATCGCCGTCGGTCCGGTGAAGTAGGCATCGAGATTCTCGAATGCCGTCCCCTTGATCGCCCGCCTGGCCAACGTGTTCTTGGTCACACGAAAAGCCGCACCCGCCTCACGCAACTGGCCCCGCAGTCCCGTCACCTCGGGAACCGACAGACCCATATAGTGCGTGACGACAACGACGCTGCTCGTCGCAAAGACCTCGTGAAGACCGTCGAGGATCTTCGCTTTCTCGCCTCGAAGCACCGATTGCCTCCAAACATCACATGTAGCGCCGGGTGGCTATCTCGCCCGCCAGGCCCCGCATGAAGCCTCATCACACGCGCGCGAGCATGACAAACGCCCCTCATCCGTCAGATCAGGATCAAGGCAGGTGCGTGTCATCGCTTTCTCAGAGTCCCGCACCATATAGCCCACGTCGCGCAACGCAAGTTCTTTTTGTACCGTCAGGCGCCCTGGTCGGACGATCCGACGAGACTGGATATCTCGACCTTTATGCCGGGCCCCATCGTCGAGCTGATATGGGCCTTTTTCAGGTAGGTCCCCTTGGCGCCGCTCGGCTTTGCCTTGTTGATCGCATCGACGAA
>JAGREZ010000439.1 GCA_020446285.1 Geminicoccaceae bacterium | reverse complement strand
ACCTCGATCTCGGCATCGAGGATCTTCTTGGTCTCGACGCTCATCTTCCACTCTTCCTTCGACTGGCCATCGTCGAGCATCCTGTCGATGCGCGGAATGCAGTTGAAGGCGATCTGCTTGGGGAAGACCGAGGGTTCCTTTTTGTCGTTCATGAAGATCGACTTGGTCTGCTCGAAAAGCTCGTCCATGCCCTTCTGCCCGGCGCCGGCCGTGGCCTGATAGGTGGAGACCACGACCCGCTTGATGCGGGCGATGTCGTGCAGCGGCTTCAGCGCCATGACCATCTGGATGGTGGAACAGTTGGGATTGGCGATGATGTTGCGGTTGCGGAAATCCGCGAGCGCCTCGGGATTGACCTCGGGCACCACCAGCGGCACGTCGGGCTCCATGCGGAAATGCGAGGTATTGTCGACGACGACGCAACCCGCCTCCGCCGCACGCGGTGCATGGATCGCGGACACCGCCCCGCCGGGCGAGAAAAGCCCGATGTCGCATCCCTCGAAGTCGAAGGTCTCGAGATCGCGGACCTTCAGCCGGCGATCGTCACCATAGGCGACCTCCTTGCCCACCGACTTCGACGAGGCAAGCGCGATCACCTCGTCGGCGGGAAACTTCATTTCGGCGAGGATGTTCAGGATTTCCGTACCAACGGCACCCGTGGCTCCGGCCACGGCAACGCGATAGCCCATAGCGGCTCACTCTTTCGTCAGGCTGCCCCGGCTTTGAGCGCGGCTCCGCGCGCCGGGGAGATCACTTGTCCAGATTCAGGAAAGACTCCTGTCGAGTTCGGCGACGACGGCCTTGCCCATGGCTTCGGTGGAAACGAGGGTCTTGCCGTCCTGCATGATGTCGGCGGTGCGAATGCCCTTGTCGAGCACGGTCGCGATCGCCTTTTCCAGCCGGTCGGCCTCCGCGCCGAGATCGAAGGAATAGCGCAGCATCATGGCGAAGCTGAGCAGCATGGCCAGCGGATTGGCCTTGCCCTCGCCGGCAATGTCGGGGGCCGAACCATGCACCGGCTCATAGAGCGCCTTGCGCTTGCCGATGGCATCCGGCGCACCGAGCGAGGCCGAGGGCAGCATGCCGAGCGATCCGGTGAGCATGGCGGCGGCATCCGACAGCAGGTCGCCGAAGAGATTGTCGGTGACGATCACGTCGAACTGCTTGGGCCGGCGAATGAGCTGCATGGCGCAATTGTCGGCATACATGTGCGCCAGTTCCACATCCTCGTAGCCCTTCTTGTGAAGGGCGGTCACGGTTCGCCGCCAGAGCACGCCGGTGTGCATGACATTGGCCTTTTCCACCGATGTCACATGATTGCGGCGCTTGCGCGCCAGCTCGAAGCCGACCGACGCCAGACGCTCGATCTCGGGTGTGGTGTAGACCTGCGTGTCGACGCCGCGCTCGGTTCCGTCGGCGAGCGTCTCGATGCCGCGCGGTTCGCCGAAATAGACGCCGCCGGTGAGCTCGCGCAGGATGAGGATGTCCAGCCCCTCGACCAGTTCGGTCTTGAGCGTGCTCGCCTCGGCGAGTGCGGGAAACACCATCGCCGGACGCAGATTGGCGAAAAGGTCGAGTTCCTTGCGCAGGCGCAGGAGGCCCTGCTCCGGTTTGAGATGAAACGGATTGGCATCGTGTTTGGCGACACCGACCGCGCCGAACACCACCGCATCCGCGTCCTTCGCCAGCTTCACGGTGTCCTCGGTCATCGGCACGCCATGCGCGTCGAGCGCGCAGCCGCCGGCGAGATCCTCCTCGCACTCGAATTTCAGGCCCTGGCGATCACCGAGCCAGCCCACGACCTTGCGGACCTCGCCCATGACTTCCGGACCGATGCCGTCACCCGGCAGGAGGAGGAGATTGCCGACCTGATTCATGTCTCTTTTCCCAAGGCGTCGAAGGGTGGACGCGTCGCGAGCGCGCGAGGCGCGCCGTTCGTACCCTTTCGCGGCGGGAAAAGCAATTGTCCCGGCGCGTGCCTCTTTGCATCGCAGCGCAAGCACTGTACTTCTCACTTCACAGGTTTTTCGGGGGGAGACCATGCAAAGCTATCAGATCGTCGACTGGGGCAAGCCGCTCGAGCCGCGCGACTATCCGACGCCCGAGCCGAAGGGCAGCGAGATCCTTCTGCGGGTCACCGCCTGCGGCGTCTGCCACAGCGACCTGCACATCCATCAGGGCTATTTCGATCTCGGCGACGGCAAGCGGCTGAACATTTCCGACCGCGGCATGCAGCTTCCCTTCACCCTCGGCCACGAGGTCGCGGGCGAGGTCGTGGCCATGGGCCCGGATGCCACCGGCGTGGCCATCGGCGACAGTCGCGTGGTCTATCCCTGGATCGGCTGCGGCCAATGCGGCGACTGCGCGCGCGGCGACAATCTCCTGTGCACGAAGCCGCGCGTCATCGGCACATGGGTGGATGGCGGCTACAGCACCCATGTGATCGTGCCCGACGGCCGTTATCTGGTCGATCACGGCGATGTCCCGGTGGAAGTGGCCTGCACCTATGCCTGTTCGGGAATCACCGCCTACAGCGCGATCACCCGGACCGACATCACCCGCAGCGACCAGTCGCTGCTGCTCGTCGGCGCCGGCGGTGTCGGCATGAACGGCCTGCTCATGGCCAAGGCCGTGCTCGGCTGCCGGGTGGCGGTCGCGGATGTCGATCCGGCCAAGCGCGAGGCGGCGATGGCCACCGGCCTGTGCGATGCGGCCTTCGACAATGGCGATGACGGAGCGGCGACGGCCGTGCGCGAATGGTCCCATGGCGGCGTCGATGCGTCGATCGATTTCGTCGGCCGTCCGGTCACGACCGAATTCGCCATGGCCTGTTCGCGGGGCAAGGGGGCGACGGTGGTCGTTGTCGGCCTCTATGGCGACCGCATGGGATTGTCGACGGCGATGCTGCCGCTGCGCATGATGGCGCTCAAGGGCTCCTATGTCGGCACGCTCGACGATCTGCACGCGGTCATGGCGCTGGCAAGAGACGGCAAGCTGCCGCCGATCCGCGTCACCGGCTGCCCGCTGCACGGGGTCAATGGCGCGCTCGAAAGTCTCGTCGGCGGCGAGGTCACCGGCCGGGTCGTGCTGCAGCCCTGAGCCGGCATCCGGCCGCACGACGAACTCTTACCCGGCGGGCGCAAGGGCCCGCCCTGAAGGAACGAACGACATGAACGGAATCTATTCGGCAGTCATCACGCCCTGCGACAGCCATGGCGCCATCGACACCGACCGCTATGTGCGCCATGCAAACTGGCTGCTCGCCAATGGCTGCCACGGGCTCGGCGTGTTCGGCACGACCAGCGAGACCAACTGCTACAGTGTCGGCGAACGGCAGAACGCGCTCGCCGCCTATATCGAGGCGGGTCTCGATCCCTCCTCGATGATCCTCGGCATCGGCTGCTGCTCGCGCGCGGACACGGTGGCGCTGGCGACGCACGGCCTTGCAAGCGGTGTCACCAAGATGCTCATGCTGCCGCCGTTCTTCTACAAGAACAACAGTGACGAAGGGCTGATCCGCGCCTATTCGGAAGTCATCGAGGCGGTCGATGACGAACGGCTCGAACTCTATTTCTACCATTTCCCGCAAGTCTCGCAGGTGCCGGTGACCAAGGGTGTCATCGCCGCCCTGCTCGAGCGCTATCCCAACACCGTCAAGGGGCTCAAGGACAGCTCCGGCGACTGGGAGCACACGCGGGACCTGATCGAATCCTTCCCGGGTTTCGAGGTCTTCTCCGGCGCCGACGACCATCTGCTCGACAATCTGCGCACCGGCGGCGCCGGCACCATCTCGGCCGCCGGCAATCTCAACTGCGCCGCCAACCGCAAGGTCTTCGACGCCTTCATGGATGGCCGCGAGGATGCCGCCGAAGCGGCGATGGTCGCGGTTGCCGCCGTCCGCAGGATCGTCTCCGGCTACCCGCTGGTGCCGGCGATCAAGCGGGTCATCGCCGATGCGTATGACGACAGCGAATGGGCGAGGCTGCGGCCGCCGCTCGTCGAGCTCGACGACGACACCGCATCGAGGCTCGCGGGCGAGCTTGCCGCGGCCGGCTTCCGCTTCGAACCGGGCGACGCTTGAGGGCATTGCGGCAACGCTGGGAAGCGCTCTCCGGCAATGTCCGGGGAGCCGTCTTCATCCTCATCGCGAGCACCGGCTTCCCGGCGATGGCCGTGCTTTCGAGGATCCTCGGCGAACGGCTGCACAGTTTCGAGATATCGCTCGCCCGGGCGTTCTTCGGCTTCGTGTTCATCCTCCCGCTCTTCTGGCGCGAGGGGCCGGCACTGCTCGCCACCCGCATGCCGGGCAGGCACATCCTGCGCGCCTGCCTCGGCACCATGGGCATGATGACCGCCTTCTACGCGTTCAACAATCTTCCGCTGGCCGACGCGATCGCGCTCAGCTTCGCCAAGCCGCTGTTCATGGTCATCCTCGCCGCCCTCGTCCTGCACGAATCGGTCCATCGCCGGCGCTGGACCGCCACCGCCATCGGCTTCGCGGGTGTGATCATCATGCTCCGTCCGCAGGGCGGCTTCATCGACCCCGCAGCACTCGTTGCCGTATCCAACGCGCTCTTCGCCGCATCGGTGGCCATCCTCATCAAGCAGCTCGTCGCCACCGAGCGCAAGGCCACCATCCTCGCCTATCTCGGCATCGTGAGCACCATCCTCACCGCCATCCCGACCTGGTTCGTCTGGCTCACGCCCACGCCTCATGAAATCGTCCTCATGGCCATGATGGCCGGCATCGGCAGCCTGTCGCAGATAGCACTCATGCACGGCTTCAAGCTCGGCGAGGCGAGCGCACTCGCTCCGTTCGACTATGCGCGGCTACCCGTCGCAGCGATTTACGGCGCCGTGCTCTTCTCCGAATGGCCGGACATACATACCTTTCTGGGAGCAGCGGTGATCGTCGTCTCGACATTCTACCTGGCCCGGCTGGAGCACAGACGTTCGTCCGGTCCGTGAGGTGATGGAGGCCGCCTTCGCCCGGACAGCCCGTCCGGGCACTCGTGCTCAGGCGCATTCACTTCGTTCATACGCCTGAGCACCAGCT
>JAGREZ010000438.1 GCA_020446285.1 Geminicoccaceae bacterium | reverse complement strand
CCGTGTCGAGCACCTCGCGCACGCTGAAACCATGGCCGTAGCCGCAATTGGCAATGAATGCCTCGCCGCCCTCATGCAGATGGTCCATGGCGGCGAGATGTGCCGCGGCGAGATCGTCGATATGCACATAGTCGCGGATACAGGTGCCGTCGGGCGTGGGATAGTCGGTTCCGTTGATCCGCATCGACGGACGCAGGCCGAAGGCGGTCTCGCAGGCGATCTTGATGAGGTGTGAATTGTCCGGCGTGGCCTCGCCGATACGCGCTTGCGCATCAGCCCCGGCGACATTGAAATAGCGCAGGATGGCGAAGCGGATCCCGGCGGAGGCGGCGATATCCTGAAGGGCGCGCTCGGCCATCATCTTCGATGCGCCATAGGGATTGATGGGGGCCAGCGGAAGATCCTCGGTGATGAGGTCGGCCTCGGGCTCGCCATAGACGGCCGCCGTCGAGGAGAACACGACCGAACGGATGCCGTACTGCGCACAGAGATCGAACATCCGGATCGCGTTGCTGGTGTTGTTGAAATAATACTTGCCCGGATTGCGGACGGATTCGCCCACCCAGATATGCGCGGCACAGTGGACGAGTGCATCGAACGACCGCTCGCTCAGGAGGATCTCGAGGCGCTGGCGGTCACCGAGATCTCCGACCATCAGTTCCGCCTCGCCGACCGCCCAGCGATGGCCGGAATAGAGATTGTCGAAAACCACGACTTCGTGTCCCGCCGCCAGAAGGTCGCGGACGATGTGGCTGCCGATGTAACCGGCGCCACCGGTGACGAGGACGCGAAGCGGCATGAACAGACTCCAAGGAAGGTTGAAAAGAAACGGCCAGCCCGGATCGAGCCCGCTCCGGCGCGACCATAGGCGCCCCGTTCCGGTTGCGAGACCTCGGTCGGTCCTTCGGGACTCATACGCCGGTACTACTTAAACAATCGTTAAGCGAAGCGTCACCAGACTGCATCCGCTCAGCGTCAATTTTCCCTGTTTGAATCTCTTCGGTTTTCCATCCTCTGCCGGGCGGGACGGCACGAGACCGGCTATGCCGCGTGGGTGGAAAGGAAACGGTAATTCGCGCCTTCGAGCACGAGGCAGGTGAGATTGCCCGTGAAGCACGCGCCCGTGTCGATACCGATCCGGTTGCTGCGCAGGGCCGGAAGATCCTCGACCGTATGTCCGTGAACGATGATCTTGCCGCATTCGCCGCGCCAGCTCAGGAACGGCTCGCGGATCCAGATCAGGTCCTGTTCGGTCTGCTGGTCCAGCTGGACATCGGGCCGGATCCCCGCGTGACAGAAGAAATAGTCGCCGAGACCGTAGGCCAGTTCGAGATTCCCGAGCAGGCGCCGGTGATGTTCCGGACAACGCTCGGCGAGTCGCTGGCGGGCCTGTGCAATGCGCTGTTCTTCCTTCAGGTTGAAATCTATTCGCACGCCATAGCTCAGAAGTGTTGCGTCACCGCCAAAACGCATCCAGCTCTGCCCGTCCGTCTGGCCATCGATGAAATCGCGCAGCCACGCATCGTGATTTCCGAGCAGCATGACACGATCGAAGCCGTCGAGCGGCGGGCCGCACAGATGCTCGAGTACGGCCGAGCTGTCGAAGCCGCGATCCACATAGTCGCCGAGATAGACGATGATCCGGCGCAGGTTGGCCGGCCCGGCGGCGGCATCTGTCTCGATCATCTTCTCGATCTGCGTGAGAAGATCAATGCGGCCGTGAACGTCGCCGATCGCATAAAGTCGAACGGATGCAGGAAGGTGGGGAGGCCGGCCGCCGATGAGCGGTTCCTCCGGCTCGGCGGGACGGGATTTCCGGAACAGGCGACTGAGCAGGGCTGGTCCTCTCGAATTCGGGTAATCGGCAATGCTTCGGCCCGGGGCCTTGTGGCATTCCGGAAACATATATGAGCATTCTTGCCGGATGATGAACCATGAACTGCAAATTGCTTCAACCTCAGTTGCGTGCAATGCGGTCGGACGGTAGCTATACCGGTGGTTGAGGTTTCCCGTCGGCCGTACGGGGAGCTGTCGGCTTGCGCTCAGGCGTGGGGGCCGTGTTTGTGACTGGGTTTGACCGGGGGCGGCATTCCGTCATGCTTTCCGGCATGTGGTTTCGAAGGAGAAGGACGTTGACCAGGAGCAGGTTGAACAGGGGTATGCTGGCGGCGGGCGCGCTTGCAATGCCGGTCGTCGCGGGCCTGGCAACGTCCGGTCCGGCTCTGGCGCAGAGCGACGAAGCGTTCACGCCACTCGGAATTCGCACCGGCGCGTTCCTCGTTCATCCGGGGCTCGAGACCGATGTCTCCTATGACGACAACATCTTCGCCACCAACAATGACGAGGATGACGACATCATCTTCGAGGTCCGTCCCAATGTGAGTGCCGAATCGCAATGGTCCCGGCATCAGCTCAATCTGACGGCGGATGCCGATATCGGCCTGTACAAGGACAGCACGGACAGCAACTACTACGATTTCGGCGTGGGCGCGAACGGCCGTGTCGACGTGCTGCGCAACAGCGCGCTGAAGTTCGGTGTCGGGCTGCGCAGGGATCACGAGGATCGCGACGATCCGGATGAGTCCGGCGATGACGATGTGACCAAGATCCACCAGGGCACGCTCGACCTTGCCTATCGCCACTTCTTCAACCGTGTCTATGTCGAGCCGGGTGTCGATTTCACCCGTCGCGACTATGAGGACACCGACAACACCAACAATGACGATCGCGACAATAACCGCTCGCGCTTTCGCCTGCGCGCCGGCTATGCGATCTCGCCGAGGCTGACGGTATTCGGCGAGGGCTTCTACGGTTTCGTCGAATATGACGAGACGCCCAACGATGCCGGTCTCGACCGCGAGTCCGAACTCTTCGGCGGTCGCGCCGGTGTCGAGATCGAGTTGACCAACCTGCTCGTGGGCGAGATGTCGCTCGGCTATTCCAAGCAGACCTATGACGACAACCAGCTCGACGACATCGATTCGCCGTCGGCGAACGTCGCTCTCACCTGGTATCCAACGGAGCTCACGACCGTGCAGGGTACGGTTCGGGGTGACATCCGCGAGACCACGACGAACGTGAACGGCAAGCCGGCCTCGGGCATCATCGGTGCCGTCGCCGGCATCGAGGTGGAGCATGAGCTGCGTCGGAACATCTTCCTTACCGGTCAGGCCATCTACCAGCGTGACGATTTCGACGGAACGTCACGGACGGATGATATCTTCCGTCTTGGAGGGGGGCTGCGCTATCTTCTGAACAGGAACATCGGGATCGACGCGAACTACAATTTCTCGACACGTTCTTCCGACGACAATGAGAACGAGTTCGATCGCAGCATCTTCCGCATCGGCCTCGTCGCCCGGCTCTGACTGGTCTCGTGGCGGAAGTGACAGACAGCATCGGGTGTTCGCTTGTATCGATCATCGGGGCTCCCTAAACTAGGGCGTGTTTCGGGGAACACCCAGCTTGCGGTCATCCCAACTCGCTGAGATGTCTTCTGGAGAGAGAAAGATGAGCCGGCTCAGCCGATTTTCGACACTTCTTGTCCTGTTCCTGCTTTCATTCGGCCTGAGCGCCTGCGGCGGTGGTGGAGGCGCGTCGACGGATGTCCCTCAACCCGCCAATCCTGTCGGTGCTGCTGTCGAAACGACGCTGGAAGCCGCCGATTACACGGTTGCCGCCGGTGACCGGTTGCGCATCAACGTGTTCCGCCACGAGGACCTTTCCGGCGAGTTCGAGCTTGACGGCCGGGGCAATTTCTCGATGCCGCTCATCGGTCAGGTCTCGGCGAACGGATTGTCGTCGACGGAACTCGAGACGCGCATCGAGGACATGCTCAAGGATGGTTATCTGGTCGATCCGCAGGTCAGCATCGAAGTGCTCACCTATCGCCCGTTCTACATTCTTGGAGAGGTCAACTCGCCGGGCTCCTACGAATACAGCAACGGCATGACCGTACTTAACGGCGTGGCGCTTGCCGGCGGCTTCACCTATCGTGCGGACCAGAACGACATCATTCTCCAGCGTGGCAGCGCGAATGCGCCCAAGGTCGCCGTATCCGTGACCACAGCGATCGCACCGGGCGATGTCGTGACCGTGGGCGAGCGCTACTTCTGATGGATC